>DVEE01000418.1 GCA_015295885.1 Leptolyngbyaceae cyanobacterium M65_K2018_010 | reverse complement strand
GGTTACGAGGCTAACAAATGTCCAGCAAGGTTGGAGAGGGCCGAACAGGCCATCATGACTTGGTTCAATTGTACCACTTGCCTGGGGCAAAATCCGTTACCGCCAGCCGCTGGTGGTAACGGCCCTGACCGTAAGGTTAACTACCCTCCCGTCCTGTTCTCTTACACTGCTGTGCCGGTGAATGGCCTCTCATACATGCCAGTCTGGTCATCAACCCTGGGCCGAGGTGGACTAGCCGCCGGTCAGCATTGACATCGCCTGACAACGACCCCGATGGCCCTACCAAACCAGCTCTTCCCCTGGCAGGAGGGGTGAAGCCCAGCACAGGACCGGCCAGACTTTTCCACAAGGCAAGGAAAAGTCCTGATCCATGGGAACACCGGAAAAAGCCTATGCTGGCGTATCTTAGAGGGATCCGGAAAGTTTTTGAGCGTCCTGCCAAGGAAGTTATCCACAGCATTTCCGCAGATTGTGGATAACTTTTCTAACTCAAGGTTGGGCCCATGGCCGGGCCATACTCCGACCCTAGGTTCTGTTCAGACGGGACGATTCGGTATAGTTTGTCCTAATTTAAGCTCAATTTTCCTGTGGAGGCGGCGCTCTTTGCCATGGTTGTATCCCTGACCCAACAAACCGTTCTGATTACTGGCGCGAGTAGTGGCATTGGGGCGGCCTGCGCCCGCTGTTTTGCCCAGGCCGGAGCCCGGCTGATTTTGGCCGCTCGTCGTCAGGAAAAACTCCAAGCTCTGGCCCATCAGCTGAACGACCAATACTCCACAGCCACCTGGTTGCTCGCGATGGATGTGCAACAACCAGAACCAGTGGAAGCGGCCATCCAAAGCTTGCCTACCCCCTGGCAGGCGATCGATATTCTGGTCAACAATGCGGGCCTCAGTCGGGGCTTAGACAAGCAATACCAGGCTCCCCGGCAGGACTGGGAAGAAATGATCGACACCAATATCAAGGGGTTGCTCTACGTCACCCGGGCCGTCGTTCCCGGTATGGTGAACCGGGGCCATGGCCATGTAGTGAATGTGGGATCGATCGCCGGGCGACAGACTTACCCGGGCGGCAGTGTCTACTGTGCCACCAAGGCAGCGGTCAAGGCCCTCTCAGAAGGGTTGAAGCTAGATCTATTGGGCACTCCAATTCGAGTGACCAACATTGAGCCTGGTCTGGTCGAAACCGAATTTAGCGAGGTTCGCTTTCGGGGCAATGTAGACCGGGCTAAGGGAGTGTACCGAGGCATGACCCCCCTCACCCCTGACGACATTGCCGACGCTATTTTATTTGCGGTCACCCGGCCAGCCCATGTGAATATCAGTGAAATTTTTCTCATGCCCACCGATCAATCATCCATGTTCCACGTCCATCGGCAAGCGGACTAATCAGCGCCATTCCATCTCGGTTGGCCAGTTTCTTTAGGTAGGGTGCGGCCCCCCACCCCCTGAATAGCGGGCCTAGGGGCTAGAATGACGATGTTTCTACACCTAATCTAGCTAGCATGACCCTTGCTGTTGGCGATCCTGCCCCTGACTTTAGCTTGCCCGATGCGGAGGGCAATACCTATAGCCTATCTAGCCTCAAAGGCAAGCGCGTCGTCCTCTACTTCTATCCCCGTGACAACACCCCAGGCTGCACTAAGGAGGCCTGCGGCTTTCGAGATCACTACTCTACCTATCAGGACAAAGACGTAGTAGTACTGGGGGTCAGCACCGACGATGCCAAGTCCCACACCAAATTTACGACCAAATACAATCTGCCCTTTCCCCTCTTAATTGATCAGGGGGGCGAAGTGGCCAGCCGGTTCGGGGTTTATGGCCTAAAAAAGTTTATGGGCAAAGAATATATGGGGACTACCCGCAGTACCTTTGTGATCGGCCCAGACGGTAGGCTGGAAAAAATTTACCTCAAGGTTAAGCCCGAAACCCATGCTGAAACAGTCTTAGCGGATTTAGAAGCCCTATAACTGCGTCTAGCCTGAATGGGTATAGACCTTAGCCCTATGCCGTACTTGACCCACGCCTTCCGTACCCTGATCGGGCTATTGCTGCGTCGTCCCATTTTAGGCACTTGCGTCATCCCCCTATTGCCCGATGGCTCAATAGTGCTGGTCCGGCGTCGAGATAACGGCCTCTGGGGCCTACCCGGGGGAATTGTGGACTGGGGCGAAGATGTCATGACGGCAGCCAGCCGAGAACTGCAGGAAGAAGCAGGGTTAGCCACCCTGGAGCTAGATCGATTGGTCGGTCTTTATTCCAAGCCGGGGCGCGACCCTAGGTTTCACTCCGTGTGCGTCACCCTAGCCGTGCGGGTGGAGGGGGAACCCTATGCCGCTGATCCCCGTGAAATTCTTGAGGCTCGCGCCTTCTCCGTTGAAACTCTACCCTGGACACAGCTCTGCCATGATCATCGGGACCACCTAAACGATTTTCTCAACGGGAAGACCGTTTTAGCCTAACCTTTGGGTTGTGCCTAGGGGTTCTGGGTCGGTAAGGCCCGACCACCCAACCCTACTCGCCAAAGCCCAAGGGCGTCAGAGTCCCTAGGGCAAGATACTACCTGCTCCGACGGTGCAGACCTCGCCCTAGATCCGGCTTCCAGTTATAACAAACCTTAAAGTTTATTGAAAAAACCAATAGGGCTTTTGACAAACTCAGACTTTCCAGTACAATTGCGACCCAAAAGCCACGAGTTTAACTTTCCTGCTGGCCCAAGCAAATTTTTAGTGACAACTTCGCCCTATTTAACTCAGTTAGGACCTCCCATGACGTCAGTTCTCCCCCGCGCCGATGCTCACCCTCGCCTCCATAGTCTGCCCGAGGAAGTTCGCGCCAAGCTGCAAGAGCGTTTCAAAATGGTGGTTCCAGCCCAGGGGGTAACGTTGACAACTGACAAAGCCAAAGCATCCACAGCTAATCCTGCCGTTGAACCGCAGCCCCCCAAGGTTCCTGCCAGGGCGATTGTCACCATGGCCCAGGTAGAAAAAATCTATGGTAACGGCAGCACCGCCCTGACCGACGTCAACCTAACCATTAACCAGGGTGACTTTTTATTTGTGACCGGTCCTTCCGGCTCCGGCAAGTCCACTCTATTGAAGCTGCTCTACGGCCATGAGCGCCCTACCGCTGGAGAAATCTTGGTGGCTGGGGAACCCATCGCCCAGTTGCGGGGAAATCGCCTAGCCCGGATGCGGCGCCGCATCGGCGTGGTGTTTCAAGACTATAAGTTGATTCCCCGCCGTACCGTCGCCGAAAATGTCGCCTTTGTACTTTGGGCCCAGGGCTTTACCCGCAAAGAAATTCATCGTCGGCTGTGGCCTACCTTAAAAATGGTGGGTTTGCAAAATAAGGCCCATTGCTTCCCCGATGAACTCTCAGGGGGTGAACAGCAGCGGGTCAGCATTGCCCGAGCTGTCGTCAATACACCGCCCCTACTGTTGGCCGATGAACCCACCGGTAACTTAGATGCCGATAACTCCCTGCAAGTGATTAAAATTCTCAAGAAACTCAACTCCATTGGTATCACGGTGGTAGTCACCACCCACGATGAGCATCTGGTCAGGGTGTCCAACCATCCTGTCGTGCAAATTAAAAACGGCCGCATTCGCCCGTTGATGCGCTAACGCTACATTCCTTAACAACCCAAAGCACACCCTAGCCAATCAATAGGATAATAATCAGAGCCAATTTCAGGAGTTGTATAACGGCCTGAACTGCTGGGTTCGCCGGACTAGGTTCCCTGTTCTATCAACCTTTTTAAGGCCCCTCTAGTTTGTGGGTGTTACTGGTTCATGGGCGGATCACACCTATCGGAGTTAACCCAGATCGTAACTTTAGGTATCTGAGAGGAAAGTGCTTTGATCAGTACAGCCCCATTAAAAACATCGAGATCCCAAGAGATTTTTGCTGCCGCCCAAAACCTGATGCCGGGGGGAGTGAATTCTCCGGTACGGGCCTTTAAATCCGTAGGTGGCCAACCCATTGTCTTTGATCGGGTCAAGGGGGCTTACATTTGGGATGTGGACGGCAACCAATACATTGATTACGTAGGCAGTTGGGGGCCAGCCATCTGCGGCCATGCCCATCCTGAGGTATTGGCGGCCCTGGCAGCGGCTCTAGAAAAGGGAACTAGCTTTGGTGCCCCCTGCTATCTAGAAAACGTGCTGGCCGAAATGGTGATTCAAGCGGTACCCAGCATCGAGATGGTACGCTTCGTGAATTCTGGTACCGAAGCCTGTATGGCCGTACTTCGGCTGATGCGGGCCTATACCCAGCGGGAAAAAATCATCAAATTCTCGGGCTGCTACCATGGCCATGCCGACATGTTTTTAGTACAGGCGGGCTCGGGGGTGGCGACCCTGGGGTTGCCCGACTCCCCCGGAGTACCCCAGGCGGTTACCCGGGCCACTCTGACTGCCCCCTACAACGACCTAGAAGCGGTCAAGGCCCTTTTTGCCCAGTATCCCAATGAAATTGCTGGCGTCATCCTCGAGCCTGTGGTGGGTAATGCGGGCTTTATTCCCCCCGATGCGGGCTTTTTAGAAGGGTTGCGAGAGATTACTCGCGAAAACGGAGCTCTACTGATGTTCGATGAGGTGATGACGGGTTTCCGCATTGCCTACGGCGGCGCTCAGGCAAGGTTTAATATCACTCCCGATCTGACTACCCTTGGCAAGGTCATTGGCGGTGGTTTGCCGGTAGGGGCCTACGGCGGTCGCCGGGAAATCATGGACATGGTGGCACCGGCCGGTCCGGTGTACCAAGCTGGTACGCTGTCGGGAAACCCCTTAGCGATGACCGCTGGCATTAAAACCCTAGAGCTCCTGCAACGGCCCGGCACCTACGACGAGCTAGAGCGGATAACCGCCAAACTCAGCCAAGGATTGATGGCGGCGGCCCGGGAAGCGGGTCATGAGGTTTGTGGGGGATACCTGAGTGCCATGTTTGGCATGTTCTTCCACCCCGGTCCCGTGACCCGGTACGAGGAGGCTAAGGCTTCGGACCTGGAAAAATTCAGCCGCTTCCACCGAGCTATGCTGGAGCGCGGGGTGTACCTGGCTCCCTCCCAATTTGAGGCAGGCTTTACCTCCCTGGCTCATACAGAGGCGGATATCGATCGCACCCTAGAAGCCGCCCGTACCGTTTTGTCGAGCCTGTAATTAAGAACATAGAGACGTTTCGGCGAAACGTCTCTACCTACCGTTAGCATTCACAACCGGGATGCCCACAGCCACGCCCATTAGGATGGCCTTCAGCGCAGGCTTCGGTGCAGTAATATTTACCGTCTTTCTCAATCGCACCTGCACCGGGAGTAACCATGCAGTGGCAGCGT
>DVEE01000215.1 GCA_015295885.1 Leptolyngbyaceae cyanobacterium M65_K2018_010 | reverse complement strand
CGGGGTCGTCCGTGGCAGCCGCCAGACTGGCGGCCAACTCAGCCAAAACCACCGCCTCGGCCAGGGTGCGCCGATAGCCCATCCATTCCTCCGTGCTAATTCCCCACTGGCGCGCCCCGTAGAGATCCTCCGGTTGATACAGCACTTCTGGCAGGCTATCCAGCAGGGGAAATCGACCTTGACCGTAGTGCAAAACCACTCGGCCCACATTGATCAAATAGCAGTAGGCAATTTCATGGTGGCTGGGGGAAATTTGCGAGCCATCCGTGGCGATGACCGTATGGGCGGCGGGCGCAGGCCCCACCGCCTGAGCGGGAGGGATCGGTTCCGTGGGCTGGGCCGCCGTAAAGGCCAGGCGATCGCCGTATTCCGCGTGGGCCGACACCAGAGCGGCCTGGCCTTGGGCCCCGGCCTGCATCCAGTGCTGGGCGGTGCGCACTCGCCCTTGGGCCGCGGTCGCCTCCTGGGCTAGATGCTGGCTAATCCCCTGCATTTGCTGGGCCAGCCGAGTCAGATCAAGCATAGCGCTAAGGATATGGTACGCAAATACTAGCCCCTTAGCCCCTAAAAGGCAAACAGATAGGCCCTACTCTACCCGGGCCACATGCACCAGGGCATCGCCCTGGTTGACCAGGGGGTTTTGGCAGTGGCCTACCACCACTCCCGCGATTGGACTGTGGATTTTCACCGGCTTGTCGCCAAAGGTATCGGTAATAAACCCCAGGGACTGTCGCCCTTTGACCACTTCGCCCAATTCAATGGAACGGTGCCAAAGCCCTCCCCGAGAAGCTCTGACCCAGCGAGTTTCCCGGGATTCCAGGGTGGTGGGGGTCGGCAGCGAGTCCGGCGGCGTATACATGTCCAGGTAATCCATCACCCGATAGATGCCCTCTACCCCCCGGGCAATGGCCTCGGCATCGAACCGCAGGGCCTCCCCGGCTTCGTAGAGCAGGGTCGATATTTTGCGTTTGGCCGCCGCCTGCCGCAGGGACCCATCCCGGTGGGAGGCGTGGATCATAATCGGCGCCCCAAAGGCCTGGGCAAAGGCATAGGTGGCTGGATCCTCCAGGTCGGCCCTCACCTGGGGCAGGTTCACCCGATGTAGGGCCGCGGTGTGCAAATCGATGCCGTGGGTACACTGGCTGACCACCTCTTTCATAAATAGGAAGGCCAGCCGACTAGCCAGGGATCCCCGCCCTGAGCCGGGAAAAGAACGGTTGAGATCGCGACGATCGGGTAAATAGCGGGACTGTTCCAACAGACCGAAAATATTCACCACGGGTACTGCTATCAGCGACCCCCGGAGCCGATGGGGCTTCACGGCCTGTACCACCCGTCGAATGATATCGACGCCGTTGAGTTCATCTCCGTGGATGGCGGCACTGAGCCACAAGCGCACCCCTGGCTTTTTGCCGTTGAGGATCGTCACCGGCAGCGACATCATCGTCCCCGTCGGTAGACGGGCCACGGGTAAATCCAAGCGCACTCGCTTGCCCGGGGGAATGATCTCGCCCCCTATCACCAGGGGCGTCATCCCCGGCGGGGAGGGCGCTCGCCGGGGGCTATCGGCAACGACTCGCTGCAGGTCCGCAGAGGGGTGAGTGACCATGCCAGGCTGACTGACCGGGGTATTGAGGTTGGTGTCACTATAGCGGATGCGGCCAGGAATCCCCATGAAGATTGTAAGAATCCCCCCTTGCAGAGATCCCCAAGCCTGGCTCTGCCCGTGGTCTTTGCCCAGGCGACGGGCCCCCCAGGCAAAAATGAGGGAACAGGCTAGGATCTTGCCTAGAGACAAAATCTTTTCCAGCCTGTGAACGGCACCAGAGGAACACCGTGTCCAAGATGATTGCCCTGGCCCCGGGGCTGAGCCTACTGATTCAGGGCCTGTTGGAGTTTGCTCCTTTGCTAGCCGGGTTAGTCAAAGGCCGCCAGACCAAGGCCGCCGGGCCGACGACCCTGGCCGCCGGGGCCAATCTGCCTGACTTGCTGGCGGGCGTCAATACCCTGGCTGAAAGTGCCCAGGCCGATCTGGACTGGGCCGCCCAAAAGCGCCACCAGCAGCAGCTGGCCGCCTTCCACCGCCAAACCCAATTGCAGTTGGCCGCCGAGCAGCGAGCCACCACCCTCCAATGGCTGGAAACCCAAGGGATTTTAGCTAACTGGCCGCTGTGGCTCTACCCTTCTCAGTTGTTGGCCTCCCACCCCGCCTCGGGGCCCCTGCCCCTGCGAATTTTTTTGTCCCTGCGGGGGGAATTTACCGTCCCTAACTCGCCCCATAGCTTTGCCATGGAGACCCACCTGGCCCAGGGGCTACGGGAGTTTTTGAGCCAGCACTATCCCCTGCAAAGTGCTACCCGACCTACGGAGTTCCTGGCTGGGGCCTGGGAAAATCAGCGTTTTCATAGCGAAGCCAGCATTAAAGCTCTGTTTGGGACACTGCAGTCCGAACCCACTCTGGTTTTAGAGTCGGCCCTAGATGGTCAGTTCCTCACCCTCCGGGTCGCCTACTGGGGGCCCGGGCAAGCCACCTACTACTACAAAACCCTTGCCCAGTGGTCCTATCCCAGTCTCCTTAAGGCCGCCGCCAGGGCCCAGGCCCTAGCCTGGAAAACCCTCCGCGACCAACTGTTGGCCCTGGGAGAAGATCCCGCCACCCTAGAGGCGCTGGCGAGCGTACCGGCGGCCAACCTGGAATGGCTGACTAAGGAAACCTTTTGGCAATCCCAGGGGGTCGATCTGGAATCCCTGCGGCTACCCTACCAGATCGACGCAACGGCGGTGGAGTGGGTGGGTGAACTTCTGATTCGCTACCACTGTTTAGTGGCCGCCTGGATGGCCGATAGCTATCACCTGATCTACCGGGATGTGCCACCCCTGCTGCCCACCTTGCTGCCCCAACTGATGGCCCCTGAGGCCGAAACCCGGTTGGGCCAGCCGGAACTATTCACCACCCTGACCCATATCGCCAGGGGCTACGAACAGATTTATCAGGCCCTGGAAGCTGAACGCCGCTACTGGGTACCAGAACTGGCCCTACAATTTGCCCAGAGCCTCAGCCAGTTGCCCGACCCAAGCCTGGCCCGCCAGCAACTGACGCTGTCTCTGCAGGCCTGGCTGCAACTGCGGCAGATTGAGGCGGCCACCGGCGACCTGCTGTTGGATCAGGTGCTGGGGGCGGCAACGGTGAGCGATCGCAGTTACCTGGCGGATCTGCAAACCTGTTTGGCCGCCCTGGCCGATACCCAAGCCGTAGCCCAGATTCAAAACCAGCTGGATCGCCTGACCCCAGCTCCTGGAGATCCAGCTTCGCCCAGGCGATCGCCCCTTTTGCGGCAGGGGCCTGGCCATCTGCTCCAAACCTTCCCCGGCTATTCGGGCCGACGGGCTTCCCTCGCCATCACTCCGGTTGGCGATCAGTTGGTCAGTAGCAGCTTAGATCAGCACCTGCAGGTGTGGGGCCTACCCAGGGGAGAACCCCTGAAAACCCTACCGGGTCATCACCGCCCGGTCTCTTCCCTGGCCCTAAGCCCCGATGGTCAATATCTTGCCAGCAGCAGTCAGCACTGCCCCAAAAGCAAGATTCGCATCTGGGATTGGCAGACCGGCAAAATTCTGCACGATCATCTCGGCCATCGCCAATCCGTTCGTTTTGTCGCCATGGATGCCCGAGGTCGGATAGTGGCGGGGAGCGGCGACAAGATCAAACTCTGGGATATCAGAACCGGCAAGCGCCTGGGCACCCTGTCCCATCTGGGTTCGGTCCATTGCCTGGCGATCACAGCCGATGGACAAACCCTGGCCACCGGCTGCGAGAATGGCAAAATTCGTCTCTGGCGGGTCAACACCGGCAAGGCCCTGCGCACCCTCAAAGGCCACACTGGCCCTATTCACGCCTTGGCCTTTGGCGCCGATGGGGAAACCCTCTACAGTGCCAGTGCAGACCAAACCCTGCGAGTCTGGCATTTCACCACCGGAGAGTTAATCGTCACCCTGAAAGGACACGACGCCGCGGTGAATGCGATCGCTCTCCACACCGACCGAAATCTGTTGATCAGCGGCGGTGCGGATACTACCGTTAAATTCTGGCGACTGGACAATTGGGCCCTACAGCATACCCTCAGCGATCAGCGTGGCGCCATTACCTCCCTTGCCCTCAGTGCCGACGGCCAGTTCCTGGCCAGTGGCAGCACCGATCACACGGTTAAACTCTGGCATCTGTAGGGCTCCAGGCCAGGGTTGACCAACCAGAACCCGTCCCCTGGAAGCCCCCAGGAGTGGTCACCCAAGGTTCCCAAAAACCTCACCCCCGAGCCCCATGAGCGATCCTTACAACTTGGGACGTTTTGTCCAAGCCCAGGCCCCCATCTACCCTGAGGTGCTGGCCGAACTTCGGCAAGGGCATAAGACCCAGCATTGGATGTGGTTTATCTTTCCACAAATTAAGGGGTTAGGTCGTAGTGAAATGGCTCAGAAGTTCGCCATTACCGCTTTGGCAGAAGCCAAAGCCTACCTCGACCATCCCCTTTTAGGACCGAGATTGAGAGAGTGCACTCAAATTGTGGTTGGGCTAGAGGGTCGCTCCGCCGAGGAAATTTTCGGCTCTATCGACAGCCTCAAGTTTCGCTCCTCTATGACCCTGTTTACCCAGGCCACACGGCAGCATCAAATCTTTCAAGCTGCCCTGTTGAAATACTTTGCAGGTGATCCCGATCCCCGCACCATCGGCATTCTCAAGGATGGCCCTGGCACCGTTAGCAGGGACTAGGGCCGTGGACCATCCCTGCCTAAACATCAGCAAACTGACTTACCTTCGATGCAGTCTCCCGCTCGAATGCAAAGGTATCAAAACCCGCCCTGGCAGGCCCCCTTTCTTTGAGCTTGCCTCCTCGAGCTTGGCCCTTGTTGGTCTCAAACTCCGGGGCACCTCCCCTAGATGGTTAGACTAGCCTTCCTTAGGCCTCCGCTGCGGCCATTTCGCCCGGCAGCGCGGCCCTTTCAGCGGCTTCTTCCTCCGCTGCGACGAGTTCGGCCTTGGCTTCGGCAATAATGTCTTCTAGGCCTTCACCCACTTCAGCAATCACACCTTTGCCCTTTTCATAGAGCACAATGCCCCCTTTAATGGCGGCTTTGGCGACCGGTTTCACCACCTTACCCGCTACCGGCACCAGAACGGGGAGCAGGACAATCGCCGCAATTCCCGGTACACCCAGCCCTTCAACGATATCTTCAAATTCGGGTACCAGTTTGAGTGCCATAGTGATTTCCTCCAGCAACTCTCCACCTTCAGTCTACTGTGCGCAGAAATGCCCTAACGAGAGCGGCAATGGTTATTCACAGAGGCCTACTCCGGCTCAGGAGGTGGTTGAAATCAATGGAGAAGATGCGGGGGGGGTAGAGGGTGGCCTCGATCATGGCCTAGATCAAGACCTGGGCGATCCTGTTTTTGCCTTCAACCGGTGTCGTTGCCACCATTTCTCCGCTTCAATGCACCAAAACACTCCACTACTGAGTCCCAGGCAGAGCAGAAATTCCCCTAGGCTCAAGGGCTGGGTGTAAAAGAGGGTTCGCAGGGGCAGGGTATAGATAACCGCCACCTGGGCGGCCAGGGTCAGTGCCACCGCCCCCAGCAGGGCTGGGTTAGACCAGGGACCAACCTGCCAGAAGGAATTGCGCTCCGATCGCAGGGCCAGGGCATTGCCCATTTGGGAGAGGGTGAGTACCGTAAAGAGCATGGTTTGCCAGGTGGGGAGCCCCTGGCGCCAGGCCCAATAGCCGGTCCCCAGGGAAAAGCCGCCCATCAAAATACCCACCCAAACAATGCTCCATCCCAGGCCGCGGCTAAAGAAATTCTCCCCCGGGGCGTAGGGGGGGCGCGCCATGATGTGTTGTTCCGCACGGTATTCCTGGCTCACCCCCAACAGCCCGTTGAGTACCACAATCATCAAAATCACGACGGCTTCTCGGTAGTCACCCAGCAAGGCCGAGAGGGCCGCCGCCACAATCAACAGCACCACCAAGGGTTCGGTCAACTGCTCCCAGGCCATCTGCCCCAGGCCCTTAGTTTGACCATGGATGAGTTCGTTAGGTCCCTGCTGGGCCAACCGGCGAGCCGCTTCGCTCTGGCTCAGTCCCTGGGATGGGTGGGTGCCGCAGCGCTGCAGGGCGATCGCGGGGGCTAATTGATGCCAGGGGATGGGGGGAGAATGACTTGACTGAGCCACGGATTGCCAAAGGGGCGACCGACCATGTTTGCCCCTCGGGACAGAGTCCTGGGAGTTGGTCCACTATAGCGGAATCAGACCGGGAAATAACGGCCCTTGGGTCTGATTGAACGGAAAAGACAGCTCCCATAACCCAACCTTAAACCACACTTAAGGCACGACCAGCTTTGCCTGGCAGAAAATAGAGTTGAGAGAGTTCTGCATTAGTCAAATGATTGGGGATCATGGCTCAAATGCGTTGATATTTTTTCCTCGTCAGGTCGGCGAACAGAGCCTGGAATTTGATGAATGGGCTCACAAAGTTCGACAACAAATGATCAACTGCCTGCAAAAAAAACGAAGGGAGAATGACGAGGCGTCCTAACCGTTCAGCACACACTTAATTTCTGACGAGGCGTCCTGACTGTTCAGCACACAGTTAATTCCTACGGAGAGAATGGTGATCCCGGCGACTTAGTCCGTATTCCTGACGCCCATTGGTAGGTTGTAGAACAGCATTGTCTCAACTGGGTCGGAACCGAAGGACATAGTTTCGGCTATGCCACCCTAGCCGCGGGTAAACTCCTTGCTAAGCAATCCGACTCGGCTTCATTTGTGACTACCCAGGCTTAAAAGAATCTCTATTTTTTGAGGGTTGACCTGGAAGTCAGTTACTGTGGGCCAAACCGAGGAAAGCGAGCCCTGCCGTGAGCCAGCCCAAGCGTTCCCTGCAACTGAGTGAAGCCGAAATCCGAGCTACCTACGCCGAGGGGGAAGGGGTGGTGGTGAGTTTAGTCATCCAGCTATTGGAACGCCTGAACAGCTTGGAAGCCGAGGTTAAGGAGCTGAAAGGTCGGCTCAGCCAAGGCCGTCGCAATAGCAGTCAACCGCCTTCCGGGGACGGGTTTGGCCAACGCACCCGCCGCTTACGTCGCCAGAGTGTCCGGCTATCGGGTGGGCAAGCCGGTCATCCCAGGCAAACCCTGCAATGGAGCGGTGAACCCGACCGGGTCGAGCGGCATCCGGTCTGGAACCTGTTGCGGAATCTGCTGGAGTGTCTCCAGGCCCATCCAGCGTCGATGCTCGGCTTTAGGCAGGATTTCACGATCCCCTTTGAGAACAATCAGGCCGAACGCGACCTGCCCATGATGAAACTCAAGCAGAAAAGCTCAGGGGGCTTCTGCTCTCAGGCGGAGGCCAGACGCTTCTGCCGCATTCGGGGCCATCTAGCGACCCTGCGCAAGCAGGGACCCCATGTTTTGGATGCCCTCATCTTTGATTCCTCGCTAGGGTGCAATCGGACAGTTCCTGCTTAGACTGCAGTAGAAAGGATGCTAAGGCTGGCACAATATGCACACTCAAGTACCAGAGCGGTTGATCCTGGTCATTGACCATAACCCAGCCCATACCCAAGCGGTTCAGCGAGTGCTGAGCCAAAAGGGGGAGAGCTATCGCTTGGAAATTTTGACCGATGGGGGGGTAGCTATGGAACGGTTGCTGCAGCGGGGGGAATACGACCAGGCGGATCGGCCGGATTTGGTCTTACTGGACCTAGATTTGCCGGATTCCTATGGCCACGACATTCTGGTGACCATTAAGACTACCCCTGAACTCAAGCGAATTCCGGTGATTATTTTTACCCAGTGCGATCGCGAGGAAGAGATCTTCCGTAGCTATGCCAACCAGGGCAACTGCTATGTGATCAAGGCGGTGGATTTAGACCAGTTAGCTCAAACGGTGCAACGAATTGAGGACTTTTGGCTGGAAATTGTAACGTTGCCGCTAAAGTAACGCTGTCTAGCTTTGAAACGTTGGGTAACAAAATACCAATTATTAGGAATTGTTGATACAAAATCTCCTTGTTCAACCCTTTTTTTAGGGCGAAATTGACTCGACAAACAAGTTCCTCATTTATTTAAGAATTCCACCCCAGGGCTCCCCTTGATCTGAGATATGCTGCTGAATATAGATGGCTAGTGGACTTTCCGAATTGCCTCACCCTATCTGAGTTGAGACACGAAAAGACTGATTCTGGGCAGTTAGGAAGTCTTGATTATGACCGAACAGATAAATTCTGAACCTTTAAGAGCCTGATTTAAACGGCTTATATACGCAGTAAAAATTTCCTAAGAGGAGATGGACACGCCCCTGGTCAAGCTGATTGTTGGCCGCATCTAGTCCTGGCGGTGGAGTATCGCTTCTTTGAATCCAACCCCAGAGCAGGTTTTGCTGAGTTCGGCTAACGGGCTAACCAAGCAACGCCCTAATCGAAATTTCTAGGATTCTGTCGACAACCGCCGCGCTGAATCTGGCGATAGATGATTGGTTGTGAGAAGACCCCAAAAAGGATTTTCCCTAGCGTGGGCGTCCGTAACCGATGGGTAAGGCAGAGCCTGACACTAGCCCCATGGGCCGACCACTCGGGCTTGGGTGCGTTACCCCGACCGATAACGGCATTCAGTTAATCAAGTTATTGAGAATCGGCGATCGCAGCTATCCCCCATCTCCCTATCCCTCCATCCCTCGCTTATCCCCAACCCTCAAAACTGCTCACCCAGGAGACTCCACCCCATGATTCTTCATCCCTTGAACTCCGATCCCCAATTGACTAGTCTGAAACAGCCAGACATCAATACCCTCACCCAAGTACAGCCCCACGGGGTCCTGCTGGTCCTGCGGGAGGCCGATTTGTCGATTGTGCAGGTCAGCCGCAATTGCCGCCAAGCCTTTGGCCTACCGGCGGAAGAGGTCCTGGGTCAAAGCTTGGATGACCTGCTGGATTCCTACCAGGTAGACCAGTTTCGCGATGGTCTGCGCTACGAAAACCTGGACATCATGAACCCCACCAAGGTGTGGGTGCGGCGTCGCGGCGATGACTACGGCGTCTACGATGCCATCTTCCACCGCAATGGGGAGGGCTTTTTAATTCTGGAGTTGGAGCCCGCCCTCAATAACGAAAACATTCCCTTCTTAAGTTTCTACCACCTGGCTCGGGCCTCCATTGGGCAACTGGAGGCTGGCTCAGCCAGTCTGGCGGATTTTTGCCGCATCATTGTCCACGAGGTGCGGCAGGTAACGGGGTTTGACCGGGTGATGCTGTACAAGTTTGACGAGGATGGCCACGGCGAGGTGCTCGCGGAAGAAAAACTGGAGGAGATGGAATCCTACCTGGGTCTGCACTTCCCAGAATCGGATGTGCCCCAGCCGGCCCGCAAAATGTTCCTCTCCAATTGGATTCGGGTGATCCCCAACGCTAAGGCCGAGCCAGTGGACTTGGTGCCTGCCGTTAACCCCATTACCCAACAGCCCACGGATTTGGTTATGTCGATTTTGCGGCAACCCTACCGCTGCCACATTGAGTACCTACACCACATGCATGTGGAAGCCTCGCTAACCATCTCCCTGATGAAGGACCAGAAGCTCTGGGGGTTGATTGCCTGCCATCACAAAACGCCGAAATACGTGCCCTACGAGCTGCGAAAAGCCTGCGAATTCCTAGGGCGGGTGATTTTTGCGGAAATTTCTACCCTGGAAGAGGAAGCAGACCAGAGCTATCGCCTGCAACTGGCGGCGGTACAAACGGCCCTAATTGACCAGATGGCCCAGGAAGATTACTTTATCGACGGCCTGGTGGGCCACGATCCCAACCTGCTGGATCTGGTCGGGGCCAAGGGAGCCGCGATTTGCTTTGGGGGGCAGTGGACGACCCTGGGCCGCACTCCCCCCGAGGAGGAGCTGAACTACCTGGTGCAATGGCTGGGCAAATCTGTCGATCAAGATATTTTTGTGACCAATGCTCTACCCCTGGAGTATGCCGAAGCTCAGCGGTTTAAGGATGTGGCCAGCGGCCTGATGGCGATTCCGATTTCCAAGCGCAGCTACGTGCTGTGGTTCCGCCCAGAGGTGATTCAGACGGTGAACTGGGGCGGCAACCCCAATCAGGCTTACACCCTGGTGGGCGAAGCGGAGGATCAATGGCTGTGTCCCCGTCAATCCTTTGAGTTGTGGAAGGAAACGGTGAGTCTGCGATCGCTACCCTGGCAGCCGGTGGAAGTCAAAGCGGCCCTGGAACTGCGCAAGGCGATCGTCAACATTGTGCTGCGTCAGGCGGAAGAACTGGCCCTGCTGGCCAACGACCTGGAGCGTTCCAACGCTGAGCTGAAGAAGTTTGCCTACGTGGCCTCCCACGACTTGCAGGAGCCCCTCAACCAGGTAGCCAACTTTGTGCAGTTGTTGGAAATGCGCTACGACGCCAAGCTAGATGAGGATGGCAAGGAGTTCATTGGCTTTGCCGTAGAAGGGGTGAGCCTGATGCAAACCCTGATCGATGACGTGCTGACCTATAGCAAGGTCGATCTACAGGGGATTGAGTGGCAGCTTACGGACGTGCAACATGCCCTGGATCCCCTGCCTACCATTGTGGCCGACGGCACCCAACTGATGCAGCTCTTCCAAAACCTGATTGGCAACGCCATCAAGTTCCGCAAGCCGACGGAAACGCCTCGCATTCACGTTGGCGTGCAGCGTCAGGATGACCACTGGCTGTTCTCCGTGGCCGACAACGGCATTGGCTTTGAGCCCCAGTTCGCAGAGCGGATTTTTGTCATCTTTCAGCGGCTGCACACCCGGGATGAGTATCCTGGCTCGGGCATGGGTCTGGCCATCTGTAAGAAAATCGTCGAGTGTCACCGGGGTCGCATCTGGGTAGAGGCCGCTCCGGATCAAGGCGCGACATTCTATTTCACCATTCCCGTTGAAGGACGCGATCGCAACCATGGCAATGGACGCAAGGCCCAAAACTATCTTTTTAGTCGAGGATAATCGCGGCGACATTCGCCTGATTCAGGAGGCCCTCAAAAGCACCGCCGTCCCGTGCGATATCGTGATTGCCCGGGACGGGATGGAGGCCATGGCCTACCTGTACCGGCAGGGGCAGTATGCCCGGGCGACTCCCCCCGACCTGATTTTGTTGGATCTAAACTTACCCAAAAAAGATGGTCGGGAGGTGCTGGCGGAGATCAAAGCAAACGAAGCCCTCAAGCACATTCCCATTATCGTGCTGACCACCTCGCGGAATGAGGAGGACATCTGCAAGAGCTACGACCTGCACGTCAACTGCTACATCTCAAAGTCTCGAAATTTAGCGCAGTTGTTCAAGATTGTTCAAGGAATTGAAGCATTTTGGCTAGAAACAGCGACGCTGCCCTCGATCAATCCCTAAACCCCACCGCGGTGCGAGTCCTCCTGATTGAAGACGACCAGGCCGAGGCTCGGTTTTTGCAGGAGGTGCTCAAGGGAGCTCCCCGTTGCCGGTTTGGGCTTAGCCATGCCAAACGCCTGGGCGAGGCGATCGCCAACCTGAAACAGGACACCTTTGACGTGGCCTTGCTGGACCTGACCCTGCCTGACAGTAGCGGGTTGGCTTCTTTGGATGTGCTGATTCAGGAAGCGCCTCGTCTACCCGTGGTGGTGCTGACCAATACTAACGATGACGAACTGGCGGTTGCCGCCGTCCGCCATGGGGCCCAGGATTATTTGATGAAACGCTCTCTCCAGCAGGAGGTCCTAGTGCGATCGCTGTTCTATGCGATCGAGCGGCAGCGGGCCGAAGAGGCCCTGCGGGAGGCCAATGAGGTGTTGGAAGAGCGGGTGCAGGCCCGCACCGCTGAACTGGAAGCTACCAACCAGCATCTGCGCGAGGAAGTAGAGCAGCGCCAGCGTATGCAAGAGCGCCTCACCCTGGCCCAGGAAGCCGCCCACATGGGCACCTTTGAGTGGCATCTGGCCTCTAACCAGATTACCTGGAGTACGGCCCAGGCAGCCCTGCTCCCTCCCCTCCAGCCTCGACCGGCTGACTGGCCCTGGGACTTGCATCCCGAGGATCGCCATCGGGTGGAGCAGGAACTGGGGCAGGCCATCCAATCTGGGCAGGGGTTGAATACGGAATTTCGCATTCTCGAGGGGGAAACCATTCGCTGGCTGGCGATTAAGAGCAGCCTGCTCTACGACGCCCAACACCGACCGGAGCGGTTGCTGGGCATTCACATGGACATTACCGATAAAAAGCAACTGGAGGCGCAGTTCCTGCGATCGCAGCGGCTAGAAAGCCTAGGCACCCTGGCCAGTGGCATTGCCCACGACCTCAACAACATCCTGACCCCGATTTTGCTCGTAGTACAACTGTTACCCCTGAAGCTAGGAAACCTGGACCCATGGGTACAGAATAAACTCAACATCTTAGAAACCAGCGCCCAACGCGGGGCAGACCTGGTCAAGCAAATTTTGGCCTTTGCCCGGGGGGTCGAGGGCAAGCGCTTTGCCCTCCAGGTCAACCATTTGTTGCGGGATATTCGTAAGCTGGTACAGCAAACCCTGCCCAAGTCCATTACCATCTACACCGATGTGCCCGATACCCTGTGGTCGGTGTGTGGGGATGCAACCCAACTTCATCAGGTGTTGATGAACCTCTGCGTCAATGCTCGCGATGCCATGCCCGACGGCGGCACCCTGCGCATCATCGCCCAAAACCTGACCCTCGATGGGGAGCTGGCCCAGCGGCATCTCAAGGCCGAACCCGGTCCCTACGTGGTTGTCACCGTAGAAGACACTGGTATCGGCATGACCCCGGAGGTGATGAACCGCATTTTTGACCCTTTTTTCACCACCAAGGATCCGGGTCAGGGCACTGGCCTGGGCCTATCGGCGGTTCTGGGTATTGTGGAGAGCCACGGTGGCTTCATTGATGTGCAAAGCCAGGTGGGGCAAGGTAGCACCTTTCGGATTTATTTACCCGCGACCCTTAACCCCAATCCCTACGTCTCCTTGCCCGATGCTCTGCCGGACGGCAGTCAGACCATGATCCTAGTGGTCGATGACGAGCCCGCAGTTTGCGAAGTGATTAAGACTACCCTCGAGCTATACAACTACCGAGTGCTGGTGGCCCACGATGGTCAAGCCGCGATCGCCCTACTGGCCGAGCACAAAGACCAGGTCCACACCGTCTTGATGGATCTGATGATGCCTACTATGGGTGGCCTTACCGCCATTCCCCTACTCAAGCGAATGAATCCCAGCCTTTGCATCATCGCCATGAGCGGCCTCAATTCCACTGAAGCGGTGGCCCAAGCCGAGCGCCAGGGCTTCCAGGGCTTTTTGCCCAAACCCTTCACCCGTCAGGAACTGTTGCAACAGGTTCAGACCCCCTAGGGGATCGGGTCAGTGGTTTACCCCCGTTAAAATTTCACCCCTTCCGCCCAGGGCCAACTGCCCCATCGGTGTCCCCTCCATTCAGCCGTTGCAGGCAGACCGTCAGGGTCGCCCGTACTGACTCATGGGTGTACTCATCCTGGGGGTGGGGGTCTTGGCCAGGCTGCTGAAAGTAAGGGCGTTCGTCGTAGAGGCGGCCCCAGGTCATATCGGCCTGACGCACCAGTTCGTAAAGGGTTTCTGGGGATTGAAGTACCGTTTCCAGCAGTTCCTTAAGGGCATTGACCGGGGTGTCTAAATGGCGACTCATGCGTGCCTCATCGGCTTCAATCCACTGTTGGAGTACCTGTTGCAGGGCACCGGGCAAATCCTCTAAATGCTCCTTCAGGTACTGGGTCGCTTCGCCCCTAGCCTGCACCAGTCTGGGGACTGGTGACTCGCCTTGCATAAAATTGCCCGCTTCCTGGCCAATCACATCGGCGAGGGAAAAGGGGCGATCGCGCCGAATCTCTTGCTGGATATCGGGGCTGGAGTGGGATTCATCGGGAAGCATAGTCATCTACCACGGGCTTAGTCTGGTCGGCAGGCTGGGCCCCCTAGCCCAACCCAGAGGACTCCGGTCCTCCTTCCACGTTCTAGCAGTAGGACCGCTAGGCTGGACCCATCCGCTTGGTGAGGGCCGGAGTCCAAGGGTACCAAGCTATTCGTAAATCCAGGGCTGGGCACTGGGAGTCCAATCGACCAGTTCTGCTTCGCTAAACCAGAGGGCAATTTCCGCCTGGGCGGTTTCGGGCGCATCGGATCCGTGGATGATGTTACGACCGACGGTGACGCCCAGATCGCCGCGAATGGTGCCCGGTTCCGCTTCTAGGGGTTTAGTGGCCCCAATCATCTTGCGGGTGGAGGCAATCACCCCTTCCCCTTCCCACACCATAGCCACCACCGGACCCGAGGTAATAAAGTCTACTAGACCCGCAAAAAAGGGCCGCTCTCGGTGCACATCGTAGTGTTTTTCGGCTAGTTCCCGAGGCACGGCCATGAATTTCAGGCCCACCAGGGTAAAGCCCTTGGTCTCAAACCGACCGATAATTTCGCTCACCAACCCCCGCTGGACCCCATCGGGTTTGATCATCAAAAAAGTGCGTTCCACAGATACTGGCTCCTAACGTGATTGAAAGACCTCTACTATGCTCAGAAAGGAAGGGCACTTTGTAAAGGATTTGAGGTGAAGTTTTTGCCCCTGCCCTAGGACTACGGAGCCATAATTAAGCAGGTGGCTGGAGGGTTTGGCTATGAATTTACCGACCTGGATTACCCTTTCTCGACTGTTAGCAGTGCCCCTATTGTTGGTGCTCCTGGCTGCCCCCAGCCCCCGAGAGCAATGGCTAGCCATGGGGATTTTTGTGCTGGCCGCGGGGACAGACTGGTTAGATGGCTACCTGGCCCGCCGACTGAACCAGGTTACAGAGGTGGGAAAATTTCTGGACCCCCTGGTGGATAAGCTGCTGGTCCTGGCTCCCCTACTGATGCTGGTCGAAGGGCAGCAGGTGCCCGCCTGGGGCGTGTTTTTGATCGTGGCGCGGGAAATGATTATTGCCGGTTGGCGGGTGAACCCTGCTCTGCAAGCTGGTTCGGTGCCCGGTGCGAACCTTTGGGGCAAGGCCAAAACCGTTGTCCAGATCGCTGCGATCGCCCTCCTAATTGCCCCTCTGCCCCACCCCTGGCCAAGGCTGGCCCAAATCCTCTTCTGGCTGGCGGTCAGCCTCACCCTGGGGTCCGGCTGGCTCTATCTCTGGCCCCAACGGCAGCCATCTGGGGAGGAGACCTAAACGTGGCAAGATTGAGGATCCCCCCAGGCGGGTACAATACTTGGGCTGATAGAAACGATTCCCCTAAACCGCGCCTATGCCCCTCGGACAAGAACCGCCCCAACTGCTCAAACCGCGCCTATTCTACGAGGGTCGCAAGTTTAATTTTGAGGTGAATCGCCTGCGCTTGCCCAACCGAGCCGAAGGGGACTGGGAATGCATTCGCCACCCAGGGGGGGCCCTGGCGGTGCCGGTCACCGCAGAGGGCAAACTGATTCTGCTGCGTCAGTATCGATTTGCCGTGCAAGGGCGCTTGCTGGAATTTCCGGCTGGAACGATTGAACCGAATGAGTCTGCCGCTGAAACCATTCGCCGCGAAATCCAGGAAGAAACCGGCTATGCGGCCAGCACCTGGCGCCCCTTAGGAAACTTTGCCCTGGCTCCGGGCTACTCCGATGAGATGATTTATGCGTTTTTGGCGACAGATCTGCAACCCGTGGAAAGTATGCCTGGGGATGCGGATGAGGATATCGAGGTGGTGGTGTTCACCCCAGATCAATTTGAGAAGGCGATTTTAGCCGGCGAAGCGGTCGATGCTAAATCCATTGCCAGTTTCTTTCTAGCCAAACCCTTCCTCGACCTCCCATTGCCCTAGCAATACGCCAAGATCACCTCAGGCTTAACATATCTTTAAGGCTAGGGTGAGCCCTGCAGGTCTTCTAAATTCAGGACTTTAGCAGGAAGCCTCAGTCAAGGTTGGTAATAGTTGTTGACCCCGCTGAAGGTAAAATGTTAGGAGCAATACAGGCTTCGGTTTGACTGATTACGGCAGCCTTGCAGCCCTTGTCCGCCTTCCTAAAGTCAGGGTAAGCCCTGGCTTGGGGTTTATAGAACGTTGGAGGAATCTATGGTCGGTCGTCCGGTTATCCTCGGTATCGTGGGGGATAGCGCTGCAGGGAAAACTACTCTGACGCGCGGTATTGCCCAGATTTTAGGTGAAGACCAAGTCACTACCATTTGTACCGACGACTACCACCGCTACAACCGCAAGCAGCGCAAGGAAATGGGCATTTCTGCCCTGCATCCCGACTGTAACTACATCGACATTATTCAGCAACACCTGGGGCTGCTTCGCACTGGTCAGCCCATCCTCAAGCCCATCTACAATCACAGTAGCGGCGATTTTGACCCACCCGAATATATTCAGCCTAAACGGTTTGTCATCGTTGAGGGCCTGTTGGGCTATTCCACCCGGGCCTGTCGCGATGCCTATGACGTTAAGGTGTACTTGGCTCCACCAGAGGATCTGAGAGCCATGTGGAAAATCAAGCGAGATACCCGCAAGCGGGGGTACACTCCAGAAGAAGTGGTTGAGCAAATCAAGGCTCGGGAAACGGACTCTGAAGCCTTTATTCGACCTCAGCGACAGTGGGCCGACGTGGTGGTCACCTTCTACCCTCCTGGGGACGCCAATACAGCCAATGAGCTGCTGCTGAATGTGCGGCTGGTGTTGCGGCCTACCATTCCTCACCCCGACTTTACTCACCTGCTAGAAAGCAAACATGGCGGTTCCCTCAGTGATGCCGTGCGATTGGGTCTCGATCGGGACATGGGTAAACCTGTGGATGTCCTGGAAATCGACGGCCATGCCACGGAAAAGCCGGTTCAAGAGCTAGAGCGTACCCTCTGCCATGAAGTTCCCTATCTGGGGCGATTTTGCAGCATCGAGGGGAACACGGATATTGGCAAGTTGGTGGGAACCACGGGTGAAACGCTACAAAGTTACCCTCTAGCCCTGACTCAGCTATTGATCACTTACCACATGCTGAAGGCTGCCAATATTTACGATCTAACCAGCACTTCGGTTTCCTAGCCGAAACCAGGGGTTTCCAGCCCAGGGGTTGGTAGCTGGGGCCGCCAGGGTAGGGCTACTTTCCCTGGGCTGAGTTCATGGTCCGCTCGGGTGGATCCGTGGCCTGAGCCATGCCTGGGCCGGACTTCTATGTAGAAATATGAAAATTCTAAAAAATGACAAAACCGTAGCCTATGATACAGAAAGAAAAGGAAACGTTCATCCCGCTGGCTAGATGATGGAAATACCACCCTGGTCAGGGGACGGAAGTAGGGGTATTCCCGAAGGAACGCGCCTCTAAACGCCATTCGCTTCAAGGAGGCGATTTTAACTATGAAACTGACCTATCGCGGTGTTGACTACGACTATACGCCTAACCCGGCTCCCAAGTGGGGGCAATCCTTGGGTACGGGCCACTATCGGGGATCCGAAGTAACCTTTCGTGCTATGGCTGAGTTGCCAGCACAGCCAGCCGCCGATTTGACCTGGCGCGGGGTTGATTATCGCAGTGGCATCGCTGCAGTTCCAACTCCCACCGTTGCCGTGGCCGCAGAGCCTGAGAGGGTGCCAGTCCTGGCGGCTGAACCCACGGTTTCGACGGAAACTGCGACTCCATCGATTTATGAACGAGCCCGCAATCTGTTCATTCGTCGCCATCAGCGCAGTCGTAGGCGGGAGCAGGGCATGATGGTGCGGTTGGCCGCTGAAGTCGGTCTACCCGTTGAAGAAGCCGCCCACTATGAAAGCCACATTCAGGGTAAATTGCCCCATGACTTTTCGGCCTACGATCGCAGTTCAACGGCGATGAGTTAGCTGTCCTATTAGTGTGGGATTAGTGTGGGACTGGAAAAAGCGATGGCCTGCGGCAAGGCTAGGAATTCCCTGGGGTCGATCCCTGTGGGTTCAGTGGCTCGATGGCCTCAAACATCGAGCCATTTTT
>DVEE01000079.1 GCA_015295885.1 Leptolyngbyaceae cyanobacterium M65_K2018_010 | reverse complement strand
ACCATCTGAGCCAGTTCCCCTCGGTTTGCTGATAGACCCCAGTCCAAATTCCCAGGCCCAATTGCAGCGGCTCAAACCAAAATCGCTGCTCTGGTAGAGGCAGGGGCTGATAGCGATCGCCGACCAACTGAAATAAGCGAAACTGGTTTTGATAGCGATCAAAAACCCCATAGTAGGGAATGCGCAAAATCTGCTCATAGACCTGCCACTTGGTGGGGGGCTGATTCACCTCCCGCAAGGTTTGTCCCAGGTCTTCGGCCTCAGTGCCAGGCGATAGCAGCTCAATGACTAAGAACGGGGCAATAGTCTCTTGCCAAACGACATAGCTCCAGCGCAGATCTTCCTGTCGTTGAGCCCGCTCAATGCCCAAGACGAGAAACCAGTCAGGGCGCTTATACCAGGCTGGGTGGCGGCCATCGTAGTAAAGATTCAGGTCCGTACCCATAAAGGTCAGCTCCTGAGGTATACCGGGTAGTTGACAGGTCTCTCGCAGCAACTGCGGCTGAAAGTAATGAAATTCGTCTGGCAACCCCGACTCCCCTGGATCTTCACTGGGAAGATCATACATAGTAGGCAGAGTTTCCTTAGGAGACCGGGGTGGATTGGGTTGATACATATTAAATGGCCTTAGCCCACAGCTTTATCTTATCCGTTCAGTCGATCGCAAAGCTCGCGCTGACCCCCTCTTTCCTGAGGAACGGTTTGCGAACGAGAAGAGTAAGCTCTACATTCCCTAGCCGCTCCTCCAAGATAGGAGAGCGACATTTTAGGGCGCAGCATGGGGATCTCACGCTTTTCTCTTGCCATGGCTGAGCCAGTCACTATCCAGACCATCTAGAACCTGTTGCGGGCCTCCTAGTAAGAGACACAGCGTCACGCCGCCGAAGCTGACCGTCGCACGGCTGAACTTGTTGAACGGCTAGCCGCCCAGGACAAGGCCCTCATTTATACCCGTTGGTTGAGGATGACCCGAGTTAGCCCTGGGCGTTACTGCTGGCCTTCGCCCAAACGGGGAGGCCACGCCTATCCAGGCAGACGACTTCGCGGCGGCAATTAACGACTTATCCGGTCCGAACTCTATGCCTACCAGCAGAACCACAGTAGTTGATTGATGGTGATTTCCTTGGCCATAGTTCAGAACTGGCTGCTTTTCCTCCTGATTCTCACAGGGCCTATTCCCCTATCCCTCTGGTTAGTCAGCCGTTACCAACTCCAGTTAGGCGAGCACTCGATCGCAAAAGTTTTTCTATCAACCCTCACCCTCTGGTGTTTGATTCAGGTCAGCCTAGGGCTGATCC
>DVEE01000077.1 GCA_015295885.1 Leptolyngbyaceae cyanobacterium M65_K2018_010 | reverse complement strand
GGTTTTGATTTGGCAAGCTGACTAACCGCCAGAATGGAGAAGCCGAGAAGGTTGCCCTCCAAATCCACCCGCTCCATAACGGCATCGTTTTCGGTTTCCCGCATATAACCCGGAGTACCCGAGAAAATCACCTCTAGAAAATCAGCTTCCGGGTCAACCCAAACTTTTACTCGCTCTGCCATAGGGTTTCTCCTTTTTTCGGTTTATCAGTGAAATAGGCGTTTTGCAGAATGGACTGGGCGTAATGGGTAGGCTGGTGAGGTGAGGGCGATTATCCTGGCGGACACGCTACGGCGATCGTAAAGAGTCCCCACTTTGGATGAGTGGCTCAAAGCACAGCCCTACCCCAGGACTAAAGCGAGATAAGGGCACAGTTGACCGACTATTAGCAACCTTTGCATCTCTGCCAAGATCCTCCCTTCAGTGCGCTCTAGCATTTCGGCTCGCTAATCCAGAATGACCGCGTTTCCATCTGTGCGAAGCTCCCAGGAGACCCCTTCCAGATGAGGTAGTTCGCGGCCATTATCCTGGCCAATCTCCTCCTCGATTAAGGCATTGAGCTTGGCGTTCATCATTGCCACAAGCTCCGTGTTCTTGCCCTGGATCATCGCGAGATTCTGCATTTCGGCCGGATCATTTTGGAGATCGAACAGTTCGACGTCGTTGTATTGGTACAGGTGTTCAATCGACTTTGGGGTATTGTGTTGTAAGGGAGAAAAATAGCGCGTAAATTTGTATCTGCCATCGACAATAGTCCTTAAACTACCGCGCTTTGTTAGGTTTGGCTTGCCGCCGCCCTTGAGAGCCTCTGAAAATTCCATTCCACCCTCCATGAGCTTCACTGAGTTGGCCAACGGATCACTGTCGACCATCGCTAGCCCACTGTATGTAAACAATGCCCCTTCACGAAGGTCATTGATCTTCGCGGTAGACGGGTTTGCAAGCAGTTTTGTCATGTCCTGGCCGGGCAGATCGCGACCAGCGAATTCAGAAACCTGATCGGCACTGGCACCTGCCATTGATAGAAGCGTTGGAGCGATATCAATATGACTGGTCAGGGCTTCACAGTCCTGGCCGCCTGTCACATCTGGATGCACGATCAGCAATGGTAGGTGAATGCACTCTTCATAGGGGGTCGGGCCTTTGCCGCGCATTCCGCCGTGAGCACCGCCCATTTCGCCATGATCCGACGTAAAGATGACGATCGTGCGATCGCTGAGATTGAGATCATCCAGCTCTTTAAGGATGGACAGGATCTGCAGATCGACCCCGCGAATGCTGTTCAGGTAAAAGTTATTGAGCCGCAGCCATCGCTCGGCATCGGGACGGATCTGGCCAAGGTAGTAATCCCAAGCTTTCACATATTCGAGATGGGTGGCCGGACGTCCGGGTTCGGTGAGGGACTGATTCAGACTCGCTGACACCTCGATATCCCATTCCTTTTTGTAAAACTCATGCTCAGGGGCACGAACGGCCCTTGCCATCAGGCGCCCGTTATCCTGGGAGTGCTCGCCCGGGGCATCTGTATTGAAATACATGACGTCGTGCGGATTGACCAGGCTCACCGTTAACGCCCAAGGATGGCCATCGTCGTTTAGAGGGCGGCCGCGTTTCCGCAGCCAAGTAACGGCGCTTTGGGCGATCAGTCCGTCGAATTCATACCCGCCCAGTTGGTGGCCGACCAGGTCGCCGGGTGAGTTATAGTCGGCAAAGCCATACTTTTCCATCTCGGGAGTCAGTAGACGAGTGGGCTCTTCCTGGTCAAAGGAACGGGTCAGGTGCCATTTGCCCTTGTATGCGGTGTAGTAGCCGGCTTTTCTCAGCATATGTCCGATCGTCGGGATGTCAGTTGACAGATCCGAGACCCAGGGCAGATCTAGATTCTCATACATGCCAGTGTCGGCTGTTTGCAGCCCGGTCGTCAGCACAGACCGGGAGGACGTGCACTGGGTGGCGGGACAGTAGTGCTTGTGGAAATTCACGCCAGCTTCTTGCAGGCTTTCGAAGCCGGGAAGAGAGAAACCAGTCGGCCATTTCTTGAAGTAAGCTTGCTGGTCAGTGAAAATGAACAGGATATTTAAGTTCTTCATATTTATCTGAATCCACCTTCTTCAACTGTTTTGGTAATTCCCGATTGAAACTGTTCGGCTCCTAGTCAGTGGCCGTGTCTAATCAATGGGCACCTCGAAAAATACAAATCACCAATTCAACTAGCTCCGTAATATAGCTCGCAAATCACCAAACTTGGAATGAAAAATTCAATGGCTTGAGCAAGATGGTCTTTGAGGATCGTTTCATCTAAAAAAGGGCGTATATTTTAAGGTGGGAATTCTTACAGCTAGGCTTTTCTAGCCCGCAAGGGTTTCAGCCGTTTCCAGGGTTTATTTGTTCCCGGCTTAAGTTATACCCCTAAAAAAGGGCAATAACAATGTTGGTATCGAGCAAAAACCTACCACTCATTGACATCTATACGTTCACAACCCTGCTCAATTGCTTCACGCATCAACTGAAGATCATCAGAAGGAATTGAACCAGCAAAATGCAACAATTGCTGCCCTGGTGTACCTCAAACTTCTGCTTTAACCAATGCTCGGACGAGTTCAAGCACCTGCCATTGCAAATGCTGAGGCATAACCTTTAATTGTTCAACGACCTCTTCGATGATGGGAATGCTCATATTACCCTCGTTGTTACTATCGTACACGGCACTGGTTTTCAAAAGTGGGATTCCTGGTTTTTCGTTGCCTGGAATCCCTATGCAGCAAGTGTTCCAGAAATCGTCCAACTTTAACAGTCCAGTGCCCCCCAGCTCCACGAAAGGGCTGCAGCCCGCCTTAAAGCAGGCTGTGCAGGCCAATTAAACGGATAGGCCAGGGAGTTACCATACCTAGGCCAGCGCTCCAGCCCACTTGTAGAAAAATGCTGAAGTCCCGGGGCGGCAGGGTAGGCCAGCGCTAGCCTAGGGGAAGCAGCGCTCCGTGCTCCCTATGGCCGCAACCGCAGACATTATCATCATTGGGGCAGGCATTTCGGGGCTGGCGGCGGGATGCTACGCCCAAATGAATGGCTACCGCAGCCAAATCTTTGAACTCCACAACTTACCGGGGGGCCTCTGTACCGCCTGGTATCGCCAGGGCTATGTGTTTGATGGCTGCATCCATTACATTTTCGGCTCTGGGCCAGGGCAGCCCTTTTATTCGCTGTGGGAAGAGTTGGGAGCGGTGCAAACCCTAGAGTTTGTCAACCACAGGGAATTTATGCAGATTCGCGGACCATCAGGGGAAACCCTGCAGGTGCACTGCAACCCCGACCAGCTAGCACAGCACCTGAAGGACATTTCCCCCCCCGATGCCCGGTTAATTGAGGCCTTTTGCCAGGGGGTACGCACCTTTAAGGGCTTTGACCTATCGCTGTTGCAACAAAAACCCAAGGCATTGATGACCCTGGGGGATTGGGCTCGGGTGGGGCGGCAGATGCTGCCCTTTGTGCGATCGCTGGGCCAATGGGGCCCTGTTTCCCTGCGGGAGTGGGCCGCGCAATTTCAGCACCCCTTTTTGCGGGCGGCCATTCCCCACCTGTTCGCCTGGCCCGATGTGCCGGTGATGGTGGGCATGTCGTTGCTGGCCTACCTGGATAACCAAAACGCCGGCTTTCCCCTGGGGGCCTCGCTCAAGTTCGCCCAGGCCATTGAGCAGCGCTACCTGGACTTAGGCGGAGAAATTTACTACTCGGCCCAGGTGGAGCGGGTGTTAGTCGAGGGCGATCGCGCCGTTGGGGTGCGCCTTTACAACAACCAGGAGTACCGGGCTCGGCGGGTAATTTCCGCCTGTGATGGCCGCCGCACCATCTTTGATCTGCTCCGGGGTCAGTACGTAAACCCCCGTATCCACCGGCTCTACGACGGCCATTTGCCCATGCACTCCCAGTTGCAGATTTCCCTGGGGGTGAACCGCGACTTCGCTGCTGAACCCCATTGGGTCACCCACCTGCTCGATCGCCCGGTGCTGATTGCCGGGGAAGACCGCTACGAAATCGGCGTCAAGCACTACTGCTTTGACCCTTCCCTGGCTCCCCCCGGGAAGTCGGTGGTGATTGTGATGCTGACCACCACCTACAGCTACTGGCAGCAAATCTACGGACGTCGCGAATACCATGCCGAAGAAATTCAAGAGGCAGATATTCTCATTGATCGTTTAGAGCAGTTCTATCCCGGTCTGAAAGCCGACATTGAATATCGGGATGTTGCCACCCCCCTGAGTTACGAACGCTACACCGGCAACTGGCAGGGGGCCAGCTGTGGCTGGCTGCTGACCAAAGACACCCTGCCTCTGATGATCCAGGGCATTCCCAAACGCCTGCCTGGGCTGGGGAACTTTTACATGGTCGGCCAATGGACGGAACCCGGCGGTAGCGTGCCCATCGTAGCCATGTCAGGGCGCAACATGATCCAGGAAATTTGCCATGAAGACCACAAAAAATTTGTCGCCATTACAGGGTAAAGCCCGGGTTTAGCGGGGTTTCAAGGTCAGCCGGGAGAGGATTGAGCACAGGGAATTCAGGAGTCGGGCGTTGCCCGTGCGTAGCAGCCGCAGGATGAAAAAAGGCTGGCCACGCCAGCGGTTCCTTATCTCTGAAATCGCCTAACCACCGGCTGACCGTGAGCAATCCCTGCCCTTGGCCTGGCTGGGATGAGGCTTAATTTTTGTCGAAAGGTAATCATTTGTTATTAGCTATAACACTTCATTACATAGAAGCTTGCATCCCCAACATCGGCAGGACAATAGGAATAAGGGCGATCGCAATCATCGGCGTAGGAACGCCATCGCCGCCGGAGGCACCATGTTGTCTTTCATGCTGACTTACCAAGACACCCTGTATCTGGTTACCAAATTAGGTGCTTTGGGGCTGGTTTTGCTGGCCTGCTGGCTGGTACCCAAGCTAGAGCACCAAAAAGGTCACACCTAGGTTAAAACCGTGCCCTAACCCCTTCGCCCTTGTTAGACACCCAGTCCTGTCTCCACTACCGTGAGGGCCAACGTATGTACAAGAAAATTCTGGTCGCCATCGATAACAGCTCCCTGAGCCAAGCCATTTTTACCCAAGCCCTGGAACTCGCCAAGGCCATGGGGGCCTCCCTGTTAATTGTGCATAGCCTTTCCGACGAAGAAGAGGGTATCCCGATTCCAGTGGCCAATCGGCTTGATTCGATTTACTGGGCCCCAGGCACCGAGTTGAATTTGGCCGCCTGGGAAGAAGAATGGAACCACTACCAAAGCGCCAACCTAGAACTGTTGCGTAGGTTTGCCGCTCAAGCCAATGGCACCGGCGTCGCCACGGAATTTCGGCAACTGGTTGGAACCCCAGGTAAGGTGATTTGCAAGGCCGCTCAAAAA
>DVEE01000519.1 GCA_015295885.1 Leptolyngbyaceae cyanobacterium M65_K2018_010 | reverse complement strand
GCCGGATTTTTTGACCGCGGTGCAGTTGGGTTGAGCCTTCAGGGTAGCCTCGGCAATCTGGTAATACTCATCGGCCTTGCCTAGGCGATCGCAGCTACCCACCACGCAGGGCCGGGTCAGGGCATAGGCAAAAATGCCGCTGCCTAGCAAAATCAGCCCCGCGACCCCAAAGCCCCAGTAGTGGCGCAAAAACTGCCCGGTTTGGTCAACCAATTGGCGACCCTGTTTTGCCCAGAGGGAGGGGGCTGGCGGTTGAATGGCGGTTTCTGGCAGGGCCAGGGACTGATCCCCGGCGGATTCTGGTGCGGTTAAAACCTGTCCCTCTTCCCACAGTCCCAATTCCGAAGCGGAGTCCAGCAGAGGAGAATCCGGATCGCTAGGCCCCCTCCCATCCCCTTCGGGCCTCCAGTCAAAACTACCCAGGGCGTAGGGCCGAGGGGCAGTCTTGAGTTTTAGATAGAGTCTGACCGGCACCACCGACGAGTCGGCCCAGGGGGAGTCGGCCCAATCCCAATGCGGCATCAAATCTGCAAGAAGACCCTGGAGATCAGTCAAAACCTGGTCAGGATCGCGAGCTTCCGGTGCCAGGTGCTGGCCAATCACGATCAGGTACCCGGCCCTTGCCCAGCAATCTACCTGCAGATCAGCCCCTAACCCCAACGCTGTGACCCTGGCAGACAGTGCCTGGCTCAGGGAGGCCAGACTAAAGTCGATGGAAGGTGAAGAGAAGGCCATAGGTTCAACAAGTTAGACAATTTTTGGTCGCTGGATCAAGCCCCTGAGTCACCCTGCGGCTCCGTTCTTGGGGATAGCCTTGTGAGTATGCTAGTGCAAGGTTGAAAATCCGAGTCAACCAAATTGCAGCAAACCCCTGGGAAATGGTGATGCCGTGGTGATCTTAATCGTTGAGGATGAAGCCGAAATTGCCCACCTGATTCGGCTGTATTTAGAAAAAGAAGGCTTTACCTGTGAGGTTTGTGAAGATGGTGAAACAGCCCTACGCTACCAGCAAACCCTGCAACCGGATTTAATCATCCTAGATGTGATGCTGCCCAAGCTGGATGGCTTGGAGGTTTGCACCCGTATTCGCCAGGGGCCAGGGGCTAAGGACCCCTATATTTTGATGCTGACCGCCCGCGGCGAGGAAATCGACCGCATCATTGGCCTTTCTACCGGCGCCGACGACTACCTAGTCAAACCCTTTAGTCCACGGGAATTGGTGGCTCGCGTTAGGGCCCTGCTGCGCCGCAGCCTGCGCCATAGCCCTGAAAGCACCTCCCAAATCTATAAAACCGCTCACTTTAGCGTCGATTTAACCCAGCGCCTGGCCCATCGACATCTGCCCCAGGCAGAGCCGGAATTGCTGGATCTCACCCCCCTGGAATTTGACCTGTTGGCCACCTTTATGAGCTATCCAGGCCGGGTCTGGAGCCGCCAGCACCTGATTGAAAAGCTCTGGGGGAGTGACTTTTTTGGCGATGAACGGGTGGTCGACACCCACATCGCGCGCCTGCGCAAAAAAGTAGAACCCGATTCCTCGCAACCCACCTACGTCAAGACGGTGACCGGGGTCGGGTATCGATTTGAGGATGAACCGGGATAGCAGCGATCGCTCGACTCCCTGGCCACTAAAGTGATACCAGGCTCGGTCCCATCCCATCCGAATGCCCCCTGGGCATCCAACTCAGCCTCACTGCGGCGGTGGCATCGCCGATACCAAGCAGGGTTGCTATACCATAGGCAATCGTTGGAACACAGGATTTTCCCATGGGGCTGGGGCAGTTGGATCACATCCGTATTGTATTGGTCGAGCCCGCCGGGGCCCTGAACGTGGGGGCCACGGCCCGAATTATGAAAAACATGGATCTGCGCCACTTGGTGTTGGTCAATCCCCAGTGTGATCCCACCTCCGCCCCAGCCCGCCAGATGGCCGTCCATGGTCAGGATGTGCTGAGTAGAGCTACCATTGTGCCCACCCTGCCCGCCGCGCTGGTGGGTTGTCGCAGAGCCGCCGCCACCACCGGGCGCTGGCCGCCGCAACCGCAACGTCTGGAGCCTCCTGAATTGGTCTTGTCCTGGCTACTGCCTCCCACCCCAGAGGATCAGGACGGGGCCGCTCTGATTTTTGGCCCTGAGGATCGGGGCCTCAGTAACGAAGAACTTCTCCACGCCCAGCGCTGGATTCGGATTCCTGCCAGTGACCACTATCCATCCCTCAATTTGGCCCAGGCCGTGGCGGTTTGTAGTTATGGGCTCTATCGTCTGGCCCTAGAGAGGGCAACCCCGCCATCAGTCCCCAAGCCCCTACCCCCAGCGGGGACTGCGCCTCCCCCCTTGGAACAGCTTGAGGGATTTTATCAAGATTTAGAAGCCGTTTTACTCAAGATCGGTTATCTTTACCCCCATACCGCCCCAAGCCGCATGGCCAAACTGCGGCGAATGGTGCAGCGAGCTGAGCCCAATCAACAGGAATTGGCTATGCTGAGGGGCATTCTCAGGCAAGTGAACTGGGCTGTAGGTGCGAACCAGCAGCCACCCTAGAGACTTGTTTTGGGCTGACTTGGTTTCACGGTGATATCGACGGCTGAGAAGACTCTCTATGGCACAGTACGACGATCCTTTTAACGCGGCCTCTGGTTCGCCGGAACGGCTGAATGGTTCTGGGGCTAACGGCGCCCCGTCCTCCCACCGCCCAGGGCCGTTTCGTCCCTTCCCGGTAGAGGGTGACCGTCCAGACGTGGGACCCGGGCCGGGATCGGCCTCCCCGGCGGTGCGCCCGGAGAATCCTAGGGCGGCCAGCTGGTTGTTGCGTCCCTCCTCCCCTATGTCTCGGCAAAGAAACCAATGGCGTCAATTTAAGCAGATGAAACCTGATTTTGGCCTGGCTGCTCCAGAGTCCCCCCCCGAAAGTGCCCCGGCTTTGCCTCGGCAAACGGCTCTGCCTCGGTTTCCGGCCAAGGCAGGTTCTGGCCCTGCTTCAGCCCCTAGGGCTAACCCCCGACCCCTGGCCAAGGGCCCCACCCCAGAGCCACCTCTACAGGTTCATCCCCACAGTTCTGCGGCCGCCCCCTTCCCTAGGACTGCCGCCACCCCTAGGGGGTCCAAGGTAACTCCGTTGCGGAGTCGTCCTGCCCGGACCGAGACCCAAGCCGCTACCCTGGCCCCTCAACATTTAGCCAGTTCAACCGCCTTGGCCCCTGCTCCCGCCTCGGCCAACCGGCTGAGGGAAAATCGGCCCCGGTTCCGTACTTCCTTTGGTCGCCGTCGTTTAGCTAAACCTCCACTGCCGGTTCTCTATTTAATTCGGCTGATGATTCTGGGGGTTGGGGTCGCCGCGATCGCCGGTACCCTACTGTCGGTCCTCAGTCCCAACCACCTGGCCTCAACCTCTGGCGGGGGAACGGCTGGCTCCTCGGCCATGCCCACCCCCTCATCCCCCCGTTCCCGGTTGGTCGGTCCCGGAGCCACCTCGGTGGCCAGCCTGCAACCAACCAGCGAACTGACCCGGCTGAAGGCCCAACTAGAACAACTGGCAACGTTAACCCCGGGGCTAACGCCGGTGCTCTACGCCCTTGATCTGGACTCTGGTCGCTACGTGGACATGGAGGGCAGTAAGGTTGTAGCCGCAGCCAGCACCATTAAGGTGCCTATTCTAGTCGCCTTTTTGCACCAGGTGGATGCGGGGGCTATTGCCCTCAACCAAGCCCTCGTATTGCAAGAGCAGCAGTTGGCGGGAGGATCTGGCAGCATGGCCAATGATGCCCCAGGCAGTGAATACACCGCCCTGGAGGTAGCTACCCGCATGATTATCCACAGCGATAACACCGCCACCAACATGATGATTGATGCCCTGGGCGGGCAAGAAGCCTTAAACCAGCTATTTGCCGCCTGGGGTCTGGAATCCACCGTGCTCCGCAGTCCCCTGCCAGACCTGGAGGGTACCAATACCACCAGTGCTCGCGATTTGGCCCTGTTAATGGGGTTGCTGGATCAGGGAGAGTTGTTATCTCCCCGCTCCCGCGATCGCTTGTTCAGCATCATGCAGCGGACCGTCAACCGCAGCATGATTCCCTTTAGCCTGACCGATGGTTCCATCGTGGCCAATAAAACCGGTGATATTGCCATGGCCCTAGGTGATGTGGCCCTGGTGGATACCCCCAATGGCCAACGCTACGTGTTAGCCATCCTGGTACAACGGCCCAATAACGATGGGCGAGCCAGCGAACTGATTCGCCGCCTGACGGAGACCACCCACGCTGAAATGAACCAGCCCCTCGCCCCCGTAGGCCGCCCGCCTAGCCCAGGGTCGCCCGATGGTAGCACCTCCTATCCGGCCCCTCCTGGGGAGGCCGGTGTCAGTCCGGCTCAGCCAGGGGAACCAGTTCCCGAGGGTTCCGGAGTGGCCCCTGGGGGTAGCCTGGAGACCCCACCCGCAAGTTCGCCCCCGGCCACCGCCCCCGGCGACCAAGTGCCTCCGGGCTAAGGGGAGGTTTCAACCTAGATCGGAATCACCTCCCTTCCGGCAGTTTGTCCACCTGTTTCCAGGTAGTTTCCAGGTAGCTACAGATCCACCATGGCTGACACGGCAATCCAGACCGTTCTAGACCGGGCCCGGGCTGGGGCAGACCTGACCCCCGCCGAGGGACTCACCCTGTTGCAAGCGACCCACCCCGAACACCTGGAAGCCCTGCGCACCACCGCCGATGGCCTTCGGCAGCGCCAGGTCGGCGACCCGGTCACCTACGTGATCAATCGCAACATCAATTACACCAATATTTGCGAGCAGCATTGTAGCTTTTGTGCCTTTCGCCGCGACCGGGATGCCGCCGGAGCCTACTGGCTCGACTTTGCTCCCATCCTAGAAAAGGCCACCGAGGCGGTCGCCCAGGGAGCCACGGAAATCTGTATGCAGGGGGGGCTCAACCCCTACGCCAAACTAGAGGGTAGTTCCCTGCGCTACTACCTGAAGTTGGTTGAAACCATTAAGAACCAGTTTCCCCAATTGCACCTCCATGCCTTTTCCCCCCAGGAGGTCCAGTTCATCGCTCGGCAGGATGGCCTGAGCTATCGCCAGGTGTTGCTGGCTCTGAGGGAGGCAGGGGTCAACTCTCTGCCGGGAACGGCGGCAGAGGTACTGGATGATACCGTGCGGCAGGTGCTCTGCCCGGAAAAAATTAACACTGCCACCTGGCTAGAAATTGTCGGTCTCGCCCATGAACTGGGCCTGCCTACCACCAGCACGATGCTATCGGGGCACATTGAGACCCCGGCCCAGCAGATCGGCCACCTAGAACACCTGCGCCAATTGCAACGCAGTGCCCAAAGGGCAGGCTACCCAGCCGCCATTACCGAGTTTATTCTGCTCCCCTTTGTCGGCCAAGAGGCTCCCAAGCCC
>DVEE01000240.1 GCA_015295885.1 Leptolyngbyaceae cyanobacterium M65_K2018_010 | reverse complement strand
ACAAAACTCCGGCAGTGGATGCTCCACGGGGGCTTGTTTGGTGGCACTCGCCTCCAGGGGCCAGGGCATCCCTGCTGGGCCTAGCCGATGTATTCCTGAATGGACTTCACCTCTAGGGGATGTTGCTGTAGGGATCGAATCGCCGAGGCCGTGGCCTTAGCCCCAGCAATGGTGGTGATAATCGGTACCTTATAGGCTAGGGCGGTGCGGCGAATCGAGCGGTCGTCCTCCAGGGCTGCGCTGCCGATCGGGGTATTAATGATCAGCTGAATTTCGTTGTTTTTGATGGCGTCTTCGATATTGGGCCGACCTTCATGGACCTTGAGAATGAGCTCCACCTCCAGGCCTTCATCCAGCAGGGCGGCCCGCGTCCCCGCGGTGGCAATCAGATGAAAGCCCAGGTCTGCCAGTTCCTTAGCCACGGGGATAACCGCCGCCTTATCCCGATCGTTCATAGAGATAAAGATGGTGCCCTGCCGGGGCAGGCGCTGGTTAGCCCCCAGCACCGCCTTAGCAAAGGCTTGGCCAAAATCCTGGTCCACTCCCATGACCTCGCCGGTGGAGCGCATTTCCGGCCCCAGAAGGGCATCGGTACCGGGGAACTTATCAAAGGGCAGCACGGCTTCCTTCACCGCAATATGACGGGGCATCACTTCTTCGGTAAAGCCCAGTTCGGCCAGGGTTTTACCCGACATCACCCGCACGGCCAATTTAGCCAGGGGATGGCCGATGGCCTTAGAGACAAAGGGCACCGTGCGGGAGGCCCGGGGGTTGGCTTCGAGGATGTAGACCTGGTCGCCTTTGACGGCAAACTGAATGTTCATCAGGCCAACCACCTTGAGCCGCTGGGCCAGTTTAACCGTCCAGTCGCGAATGGTCGCTAGAGCAGCGGGGGGTAGGGTCATGGTGGGTAGGGAACAAGCCGAATCACCGGAGTGGATGCCGGCCTGCTCAATGTGCTCCATGATGCCACCAATCACCACCTGGCCGGTGGCGTCAGCGATCGCATCCACATCCACCTCAATGGCGTTTTCTAAAAACTTATCGATCAAAATGGGATGGTCGGGTTCTACCTGCACCGCGTAGGTCATGTAGCGCTCCAGGTCCGCGTCGGAATAGACGATTTCCATGGCCCGTCCACCCAGAACGTAGCTGGGTCGCACCACCACCGGATAGTCGATGGCCTGAGCCACCTTAAGGGCTTCCTGGTAGCTGCGGGCAATACCGTTGGGGGGCTGCAGAATATCCAGTTCTCGCAGAATGGCCTCAAACCGCTCTCGGTCTTCAGCGGTGTCGATGGAGTCCGGCGAGGTTCCCCAAATTTGGGTGGTCACCCCCGACGGTTGGGAACCCGCCGCTGCCGCCTGACTCTGCAGATACTCCTGCAGGGGAACCGCCAGCTTCAAGGGAGTCTGACCGCCAAATTGGATAATGATGCCGATGGGATGTTCCGCTTCAATGATGTTGAGCACGTCTTCTTTGGTCAGGGGTTCAAAGTAGAGACGATCGCTGGTGTCGTAGTCGGTCGAAACGGTCTCCGGGTTAGAGTTGACCATAATGGTTTCAAACCCATCCTCCTGGAGAGCAAAGGAGGCATGGCAGCAGCAGTAGTCAAACTCAATGCCCTGGCCAATGCGGTTGGGGCCGCCCCCAAGAATCATCACCTTGGGCCGATCGGAGGGCAGTACTTCGGTTTCCTCCTCGTAGGTGGAGTAGTAGTAGGGGGTGAAGGCCTCAAACTCGGCGGCGCAGGTATCGACGGTTTTATAGACGGGAATCACCCCTAGTCCTTGACGATAGTGGCGGACGGCATCTTCAGTGGTTTGGGTGGCGTAGGCAATCTGCCGATCGCTAAACCCCTGGCGCTTGATCGCCCGCATTTGATCCACGGTGAGGTCGGTCAGCTTCGTCCGTTTGAGGAATTTTTCCGTTTTCAGCAGTCCCTCCATCTGGCGCAGGAACCAGGGATCAATACCGGTGAGTTCGTAGATCTCCTCTACGGTCAGGCCCAACTGCATGGCGTGGCGCAGGTCAAAGATCCGCTCCGGGTTGGGGGTACGCAGTTTGGGGCGAATTTCGTTGAGGCTAGGCAGCTTTTCAGGGCGATCGCAGCCCCAGCCGGCTCGGCCCGTTTCCAGGGAACGCAGAGCTTTTTGGAAAGACTCCTGAAACGTGCGCCCAATCGCCATGGCTTCGCCCACGGACTTCATCTGGGTGGTCAGGGTTGGCGTAGTGCCGGGGAATTTCTCGAAGGCAAAGCGGGGAATCTTCGTCACCACGTAGTCGATGGTGGGTTCAAAGCTGGCCGGGGTTTTCTGGGTGATGTCGTTGGAAATTTCGTTGAGGGTGTAGCCCACCGCCAGCTTGGCCGCAAACTTAGCGATCGGAAACCCCGTCGCCTTCGAAGCCAGGGCCGAACTGCGAGAAACCCGAGGGTTCATCTCGATCACGATGACGTCACCGTTGTCAGGGTTGACCGCAAACTGAATGTTCGAGCCGCCCGTTTCCACGCCAATTTCGCGGATGATCTTAATCGAGGCGTCTCGCAGCCGCTGATATTCCTTGTCGGTGAGGGTCTGGGCCGGGGCTACGGTGATCGAATCCCCCGTATGCACCCCCATCGGGTCCAGGTTTTCAATGGAGCAGATGATTACTACATTGTCGGCCAGATCCCGCATCACCTCCAACTCGTATTCCTTCCAGCCCAGCAACGATTGCTCCACCAGAATTTGCGACACCGGGCTGGCCTCTAAGCCGGAGCGGGCAATGGTTTCAAACTCTTCCTGGTTGTAGGCAATGCCGCCGCCCGTGCCCCCCAGGGTAAAGGCGGGGCGAATAATCAGGGGAAAACTGCCGATCTGGTGGGCAATCTGCCGGGCCTCATCCATGGTTTCTGCCAGACCCGAGGGGCACACCCCCACGCCAATGCGCTCCATGGCTTCTTTAAACAGCTTGCGATCTTCCGCCATTTCAATGGCTTCTAACTTGGCCCCAATCAACTCCACCCCGTAGCGTTCCAGCGCCCCGTTTTTCGATAGCGCCACCGCAAGATTGAGCGCGGTTTGCCCCCCCATGGTAGGCAAGAGCACGTCGGGGCGTTCCCGCTCAATGACCCGCTCTACCAGTTCCGGCTTTACACGCCTGAGTGCCGGAGTAGTCAAACTCGCAGGCCTGGCCAATCACAATGGGGCCAGAGCCAATCAGGAGAATCTTTTTGATGTCATCGCGGCGGGGCATAGGCGGCAGGGTGGTTAGGGAAAATCCCAATTATTTTAAGGGGTATTCGCCTGATCCGCTTGCCCAGGTTAGGCCGACCAGGGCTGTAACCTCCAACCTTAGGCCGGTCATGTCACCACTCAATGAGATCAGCTTTTATTAAGGAACTGGGGGTTGGCGGCCCTAGAGCGGCAAAACACAAACACATTGCCGGTGGCCCCCCGTCCAAAGCGCAGGTCTTCATCCAGATAGGAGGTAATCCACAGGGCCTCTCGTCGCAAGACATCCAGCACTGGCACGGTCACCGGCGGCAGATGCAGTCCTGCTATACCGAAGATCCGGGTAGATTGCAGGGTGAAAGAGCCAAAGCTAACATTAGCGCTTTCGCCCTCCTCGTAGGGTTGCCAAGTTCCCTGGGCGATGGCTGTGATTTCTCCCACCAGGGGTAACGACAACACTGCTCCATTTTCCGTAGCAATGGGAGGACTGGCCTGCACCGAGCGAGTCAGGCGCTGCCAAATCCGTTTAATCTGAATCGGCAGCGGCCTGAGGTTGCCGAGTTGGCGAGTAAGCACCGTGCCCTGGGACGCATACAGCAACTCCCAGGTGCCCAGCAGGGCTGGCCAATGGCTTTCCTCGAGGGGATGGGGAATGGGGTTGAGGGCTTCCAGCCGATGAATGATTTCATCAATCTCAGGTTGGGCGGAGGCCAGCAGAGCCTGCTCCCAACCCAGCCCTTGCAGGCGCTGAAGCAGTTGGGTTTTGAGTGGGTGGCGCGGATTAGCAGGGGCAGACATGGCAAAGACAACTGTGGCATAGGGAAAGTAGGGAGTGGGCCTGAGCCCCAGGCTGACTGGGTAGGTAGACCCTAACCCACTAAAAGCTCCTCTTCGGGATACTGAATCAAGGAGGGTTTCGGATCCCCCAAGATCGCGGCCATAAACAGCAGCACCCCCACCCGCCCCAGATACATGGTGATGATAATCGTGTACTTGCCAAAGTCCGACAAATCAGCGGTAATGCCTGTAGATAGCCCCACGGTCGCGAAAGCCGAGATGGCCTCAAAGAGAATGGTAATGAAGCTAAAGGTCGGGTTGCTAATCGACACCAACATGGTCATCATGACCACCACAAGCCCTGAACCAAACACCCCCGCAATGGCTTTGAGCTCCCGGCTGGGGGGAATTTGCCGGCGATAAATGTAAACATTTTCTTTGCCCTGCAAGACCATGCGAGTACATACCAGGAGAATGCGCAGGGTAGTCGTCTTAATGCCACCGCCTGTGCTACCTGGGCTAGCCCCAATGAACATGAGAGCAATCAGGATAAAGAGAGAGGCGTTGCCCATGGCCCCAATATCGATGGTATTAAAACCGGCGGTGCGGGCAATGACCGACTGAAACCAGGCCATCAGTAGCTTTAAGGGGGGGGAAGTGTCGCCCAGGGTGGCTGGGTTATTAAACTCCGTGGCAAATAGGGCCAAGGTGCCTACCCCCAAGAGTACCAGGGTGGTGCTCGTGACTACTTTGTAGTGCAGGGAAAAGACGTTACGGCACTGGTTACCCTGGAGGCGGCTGCGTAGCCACAAATACATTTCCATAATCACCTGGTAGCCAATGCCGCCAATAATCACCAGGGCCGTAATCACCAGATTCATCCAGGGATGGTAGGCATACCGCACCAGGCTATCTTCAAATAGGCTGAAGCCGGCATTGTTAAAGGCACTAATGCTATGGAAGACCGATAGCCAAAGCCCATAGCCCGCCCCGAAGTCTTGCCTGAAGGTGGGGTAGAGTAAGAAAATGCCTGTGATTTCAAAGATCATCGTCATGGCGATGATCGAGACGATCAGGGAACTCCCGCCGGCCAGCTCGGAGCTATCCATCGACTGTTGAATGGCTAGACGATCGCGCAGTTTGAGCCGCCGACCCAGGAGCAGCAACAGGAATGTGTTAGCGGTCATGTAGCCCAAGCCACCGATCTGGATGAGGGTCAAAATAATGGTTTGACCAAAGGCAGAGAAAAAACTGCCGGTATCCACCACAATCAACCCGGTAACGCAGACCGCCGAAGTAGCCGTAAACAGGGCTACCAGGGGTGAATTCCAGTCGCCGCTGGCGGTAGAAACCGGCAACAGCAAAAGTAGGGTGCCCAGGGCAATCACCACTAAAAAACCAAGGCATATGGTT
>DVEE01000373.1 GCA_015295885.1 Leptolyngbyaceae cyanobacterium M65_K2018_010 | reverse complement strand
CTAGCTCAGAGGTTATCCCTGGCCCCATTGTGAAGCGGGTACTCGAAACTGGTAAAGCGGTCTATCTGGTCAACCTGAACATTTACCCCGGGCGCGTCGAGTTCACCTACCTGCCCGAAAATACCCAGGGGGTCATTTGCCAACCGATGGGCCAGGAGGGGGTACTCATTTTGGCCGCCAACGCCCCCCGCAGCTATACCCAGCAGGATGAACGCTGGATAGAGGGCCTGGCCGATAAGCTGGGCCATACCCTGGCCGGGTTGTAATCCCCGCTTTCCCTCAAGGGTGCGGGTCCAGGGCCCCGGCTAGAGCGAGGCCAATGGCCTGCCGACTGGTGCCATCGACGGGCGATCGCGGCCTGACCAAGAAGCGGGGGATGACCAGCGCTAGAATAGGGAAATTGTTGTTACCCCTCGGGTTAATTATGTCCGTTCTTGCTGCGATCGCCGTCATTGCCCTGCTGGTAGCCGTCCACGAGGCGGGCCATTTCCTGGCCGCCAGACTGCAAGGCATTCACGTCAATCGCTTTGCGATCGGCTTTGGCCCGATTCTATGGAAGTACCAGGGGCCAGAAACGGAGTATTCGTTGCGGGCCATTCCCCTGGGGGGGTTTGTGGGGTTTCCCGATGATGACCCCGATAGCCCGATTCCTCCCCACGACCCGAATTTGTTGAAAAATCGACCGATCTTAGACCGGGCCATTGTCATTAGCGCTGGGGTAATCGCCAATCTGTTGTTTGCCTACCTGGTGTTTGTGGCCCAATTCACCACCGTTGGGGTACCCGAAACCTTCAATCCCCAACCTGGCATTCTGGTGCCCCAGGTCATGTCAGAAACGGCCCCCGCTGCCCTAGCCGGGATTCGCCCCGGCGATGTGCTGGTAGCCGCCAATGGCCAACCCCTGGGTACCACAGACAATACCATTCCAGATTTCATCCAATTGATTAAGGACAGCCCCAACCAGCCGGTGCAATTGACTGTCCAGCGTGGCCCCCGGACCTTAGAGGTGGCCGTTACCCCCCAAATTGGTGCCGATGGCAATGCGGTCATTGGCGTTCAGTTGCAGCCGAACGGGGACTTTGGCTACCGGCGACCCAAACATCCCTTCGAGGTTTTGAGCCTGGCCGCCCAGCAATTTCAGGATATGCTGGTGCGCACGGTGCGAGGCTTTATCATGCTGATCACCAACTTCAACGAGATGGCCAGTCAGGTAGCTGGCCCGGTCAAGATTGTGGAACAGGGGGCCGGCTTGGCGCAGTCGAGCCTGGCCATGCTGTTTCCGTTTACCGCCATTATCAGCATTAACCTGGCCATTATTAACATTCTGCCCCTCCCCGCCCTGGACGGGGGGCAATTGGCCTTCCTGCTGGTAGAAGCCCTGCGCGGTAAGCCCTTGCCCGATCGCATTCAAGAAAACGTGATGCAAACCGGGTTGGTACTCCTGCTGGGGCTAGGGGTGTTTTTAATTGTGCGAGATACCACCCAACTGGAAATCTTTCAGAATTTGCGCCAGTGAGCAAGCCCCGGCGACCCCCGAAAAAGCAGCGATCCCTGGAGATTTTGCAGCGGCTACAGCGGCTGTATCCCGATGCGACCTGTTCCTTAGATTACAAGACCACCCTGCAGTTGATGGTCGCGACCATTTTATCGGCCCAATGCACCGATGAACGGGTGAACCAGGTCACCCCCGCCCTCTTTGCCGCCTACCCCGATGTTTACGCCTTTGCCGAAGCGGATCTGGCCGACCTAGAACGGCTGGTGAAATCCACCGGGTTTTACCGGAACAAAGCTAAAAACATTCGGGCTGCCTGCCAAAAAATTGTGGCGGACTACAACGGTGAAGTACCCGCGTCTATGGAAGACCTGCTCACCCTCCCCGGGGTGGCTCGCAAAACCGCCAATGTGGTGCTGGCCCACGGTTTCGGCATCAACGCCGGAGTCACCGTTGATACCCACGTGAAACGGCTAAGCCAGCGGCTGGGGCTGACCAAACACAGCGACCCCCTCAAAATTGAGCGCGATTTAATGCAGCTGATTCCCCAACCGGACTGGGAAAATTGGTCGATTCGGCTGATTTATCACGGTCGGGCGGTGTGCATGGCCCGCAACCCTAACTGCGCGGCCTGCGCCTTGGCGGATCTCTGTCCTGCTGCCGCCCAATATCTTCCCACTAGCCGTTGAGGGAGCGGCCGCCGGGGGCTACCAACGCCGGGAGCGCAGTTCAGACCCCAACTCACCCAACTCCTTTCCAGGGGACTCCAGGCCCTTGCCGTCGCCGTCGCCGACTAAAATTGGGACATGGCCTGACGCCTGCAGGGCAGGGAAGAGGCGGTTCGCCGTCGGATTCGCTACGAAAACCTGCGTCCCTAGGGGGTTGACCGATGACGCTCATCCTCCTCCGCCCGGAGGGGCTGTATTCCTGGTCAGACTGTGGCCGTAAGCAAAGCCCCCTTGACTCTCCGATTCATTTCCTATGGCTCAACCCTCGACTTCCTGGCAGACTCAAACTACTGGCCTAATTACCCCTGACTGGCTCAGCCGTTCCTCGGTTGAAGTAGCTCCTGCCCTGTTAGGCTGTCGGTTGGTACGACGCTGGCCCGATGGTCGGCAGATTGCGGCGGTCATCGTCGAAACCGAAGCCTATAGCGAAGGCGACCCAGCCTGCCATGCCTACCGCCGAGTTACGCCGCGTAACCGAGTCATGTTTGGCCCAGCGGGGTATAGCTACGTGTATTTAATCTACGGCATGTATCACTGCTTCAACGTGATTACCGACCAGGATCAGGTTCCTAGCGCGGTCTTGATTCGGGCGGTGGAATTAGAGGCGGTGCCCCCCTGGCTGGCCGATCATCGCACCGAAAACCCCATTCGCTGGGGAGCCGGCCCCGGCAAACTCTGTCGCTTGCTAGACATTGACCGGCGCCTTACCGACCAACCCCTCAGCCCGGCTAGTGGTCTGTGGCTGGAGCATCCCTCCCACACCTGGCAGGCCCGTCGGCAAGCCCAGGCAACCATTACCCAAACCACCCGGATCGGGCTTTCCCAGGGTACTGATTTGCCCTGGCGCTGGTATGTCGGTGATTCGGGGGCCGTGTCGAAGCGCTGATTAAATGTCTGCTTCGCCTTCAAACAACGTTTCCAGAGGCATAGCCTCCAGATGCAACGATTCTTGCAGATACCGCGACACCACCTCCGATTGGCCGTGGGTCACATAAACTCGCTGGGCACCGGTATCCTGCACGGTTTGAATCAACCCTGGCCAGTCGGCGTGGTCCGACAGCACAAAACCCCGCTCATAGCCCCGCCGCCGTCGTGCCCCCCGCACAGCCATCCAACCTGAGGCAAAGGCTGTTTGGGGGTGTTTAAAGCGCTTCATCCAACTTGAGCGGTGGCCGGAGGGTGGGGCCAGCACTAAATCCCCCGTAAAGGAGTAGGAGCGTGGCATTTCGGAGGTACAAAGGGTCGGCACCATGGCCACCCCCTGCTGGCGATAGATTTCCGTCAGCCCATGGATGGCCCCATGAACGTAGACCGGCTGGTCGGTAAATCGAGTCAATTCACTCAAAATGCGCTGGGCTTTGCCAAAGGCATAGCCAAACAAAATCGAGGGTCGTTCCAAGTCAGCCTGCCACCAGTCGTAGATGCGACGAACCGTTTCAGCGCCCCTATCCCAGCGGTAGATAGGCAAGCCAAAGGTGGCCTCGGTGATAAAGGTATCGCAGGGAACCACCTCAAAGGGGGTGCAGGAAGGGTCTGCACAGCGCTTATAGTCTCCGGAGACGACCCACACTTCCTCTTTGTATTCAACCCGAATTTGGGCCGAACCCAGTACATGGCCCGCCGGGTGAAAGGATACCCAGGTTTCTCCCAGCTTGAGGCGATCGCCATACTCGACTGTCTGCAATGGCATCTCCGACCCCAATCGCTTGCGCAGAATCCCCTCCGACTGCCCGGTCGCGATGTAATGGGAGGATCCAGAGCGGGCATGGTCGCTGTGGGCGTGGGTAATCAGAGCCCTATCTACGGCTTTCCAGGGGTCAATAAAAAAATCCCCCTTCTCGCAATACAGCCCTTCTGGGCGCACGGTAATCAAAGTCATAGGTCCAAAAGGCGGAGACCCTGTTTCACTTTAATCAATCCAGAGCCGTTGTTACCGGAAAACATTGAGCTTTTCGTTTCTGAGGAGAGATGGGCCGCCGACCTGATTTGCGGCGACGGACTAAAATCGTTAGGCTGAATCCCAGTAGCGATCTTTGAGTAACCCTCGTGACCCCGGCCTCTCACCTGCCCACGATTACCCTGGGGCCCAATGGCCCGACCGTCCCAGCCCTCGGGGTCGGCACCTGGGCCTGGGGCGACTCCCTCTTCTGGGATTACGGCAAAGCCTACGGCGATCGCGATCTCCAGGAGGCTTTTCAAACCGCTTTGGAATCGGGGTTAACCCTGTTCGATACCGCCGAGGTTTATGGCCTGGGCCGATCGGAGCGGTTGATTGGGCAGTTTTTGCAGCAGAGTGGACAAAGGGCGGCGATCGCCACCAAATACTTCCCCCTGCCCTGGCGATTCTCCCAACAAGCCCTGGCCGATGCCCTAACCGCCAGCCTTGAACGCCTCCAGGTGGCCTCCATTGAGCTCTACCAGATTCACTGGCCCTTGGATTTTCTGCTGGGGCAAAAAGGATTGATGGAGGCTCTGGCCAAGGAGGTTCACAACGGTCGGGTGAAAACCGTCGGCGTGAGTAACTATTCCGCCCAGCAAATGCGCCAGGCCCACCGTTATCTGGCCGATCAGGGCGTTCCCCTGGCGGTGAATCAGGTGCAGTATTCCCTGCTCAATCGCAAAATTGAAACCAATGGGGTGCTCGAGACCGCCCGGGAACTGGGCGTCACCATTCTGGCCTACAGTCCTTTGGCCCAGGGTTTATTAACCGGCAAGTACACGCAAAATGCCGATTTGAAGCCGGCCGGTGCCCGCCGTTTAGATCCCCGTTTCACCGCCAAAGGATTAGCCCTGTTGCAACCCCTGCTGCAGGCTTTACAGGAAATAGGGGAACAGCGCGATCGCACCCCGGCCCAAGTGGCCCTCAACTGGCTGGTGGCCCAGGGCAACGTGCTTCCCATTCCCGGCGCCAAAAACGCCCGTCAAGCGGCGCAAAACGCTGGGGCCCTGGGCTGGGAACTGGCTTCCGAGGATCAGGAACGTTTGAGCCAGCTGACCCAGGCCTATCGCTAGGGAAGCGGAAATAACACGCTAAAATTAAAAACTGCGTTGTAATTTCTCCATCGAAGCCCCACCTATGGCCCGTTCTGCCCGTCAGTACCACATCACCACCTTTGGCTGCCAGATGAACAAAGCCGACTCTGAACGGATGGCAGGGGTTTTAGACAATATGGGGCTGACCTGGACCGATGATCCCTACCAGGCCGATGTGGTGCTCTACAAC
>DVEE01000207.1 GCA_015295885.1 Leptolyngbyaceae cyanobacterium M65_K2018_010 | reverse complement strand
CCCTTCACCCTTCCTTCACCCTTCACCCTTCACCCTTCACCCTTCACCCTTCACCCCCCACCCTTCACCCCTCTACCTCACCACCCCTTTACCCCATATCCCTACCTCGCCATCACATCACTCAATCGCCGAATCACATGGGCCAGCAGCATCAGAGCCGCATTCCCCACGCTCAAAATCAACACCCCTACCACCCCAATCATCCAGTCATCGCGCAGCACCGACACCACCAGAATCATTACCGAGGTTTTAGTGGCAATGCTGGCAAAGGCCAACATACGCTGCCAGATGTCTTGATCCTGAAAGGCCTCCAGCATGGGAATCAGCAGGGCGACAATCATCGCTATTAGCACGGCACTCATGGGGTTTGCCTCCGCTCAATGTAGTGAACTTCGTACCACCCCCGTTCGTGGTAGCGCTGCACAATGGTTTTTGGAGTAAAGGTAATCAGAAAAATATCCAGAAAAATCAGGCCAGGGGTACGGCGGGGCTTAGCTCGTTCCAGCCTGACTGTTTCATGGTTGTGGGGTCGCAGCATAATCTCCACGGCTTCTTTGTAGGCTTGGGGAATGGCCACCAGCACCTCCCCCAGGGTGCGGACCCAGTCCTTCAACAAACCAGGGTTGGTAACGCCACGGGGCAGCAGGATGGACACCCCCACTCCAATCAAAATATTGGCCCAGCTCAAGTCAGCGGTAAGCAGAAACCAAATGGCTAAACGTAGGATTAGATTTAAGTAGCCTGTCATGCCAGCACCATCCCAAACAGCGCGATTAACATTAGACTCATCACCCCAATTAGGTGTTCAAATTGTTCCAACACCTGGGGCAGTTTGAGGCTTACCCGATGGAAAATGAGCAGATAGGCCAACCAACCCAAGGCAATGGTGGCGATGGGCTTCACTACGTTGACCCAGGTGTAGGCGTCGTAATACACGCCGTTGGCGGCCACCAACCCAGCCAGCAGGAGCAGCACCGCTGGCCAAAAACCGGCTTTAACGGGTAGGGCTTTGACCCGGTTATGGGGTAGAAAAATGAATTTGGCAAAGGATATCGCCGTGCCTAGGGCGGCCAAATTCATGGCAATCACCTGCCAGGGTTCCAGGTTCTTCATGGTCAGTACCTTAGCCCCAAACCCAGAGAGCAGCGGAAATCCTGAAATGGAGAAGCTAGCGATGGCCAGGGCTATCCAAATGGGGGTGTAAATGGGGCGGTCGTGCAGTTCTTTAAAGCTACGGCTGGGGAGGGCCCCGGCAGTCAAAAACAGAGAGGCTTTGACCAGCCCGTGGGTAAGGGCATAGAACCCAACCACCTCCGG
>DVEE01000251.1 GCA_015295885.1 Leptolyngbyaceae cyanobacterium M65_K2018_010 | reverse complement strand
CTGAGCCCGACCCTCCTATGCCTTTGCTCTCAGCGCCCGCTGATCCCTCTACCCTGCTGGTATCGCCTACCCTTCGTTGCCTACCCAATGGACTGACGATTATTGCTGAGCAAATGCCCCTAGAGGTAGTGAATCTCAGCCTTTGGTTGAGGGTTGGCTCTGCCCATGAAAGTGACGCCATTAATGGTATGGCCCACTTTTTAGAGCACATGATCTTTAAAGGTACCGAGACCCTAGCCACCGGGGACTTTGAACGGTTAGTAGAGGAACGGGGGGCGTTGACCAACGCGGCCACCAGCCAGGACTATACCAAGTACTACATCACCACGGCACCTAAGGACTTTGCTGACCTGGCTCCCTGGCAAATTCAGTTAGTGATGAACCCACGGCTGGGTGAGCAGGACTTTGAGCGGGAGCGACCCGTGATTTTAGAAGAAATTCGCCGTGCCGGTGACAACCCGCAGCGGCGCACCTATGCCCGGTCGATGGAAATGGCCTTTGAACGCCTGCCCTACCGACGACCGGTGTTAGGGCCTAAGGAGGTGATTGAAAGGCTTTCTGTTCAGCAAATGCGAGAGTTTCACCGGACCTGGTATCAGCCCCAAAATATAACGGCAGTGGCGGTGGGTAATCTTCCCGTAGAGGAATTAATTGCCATTGTGGCCGAGGGGTTTGAGCAAGCGGCCTCGCCCCCAGGGCCCCAGTTCAACCCCCATCTGGGTATCTGGACCGAGGCTTCAGCCTTGGCCTTGGAACCTCCCTTCGCTGAGATCCAGCAGGCCATCCACACCGATCCGACCCTGACCCAGGCCCGGCTGACCCTGACCTGGCGAGTACCCGGCCTGATGCACTTGGAGGACACCTATGGACTGGATATTTTGGCCTCCATTTTGGGGCGGGGGCGAACCTCTCGTTTGGTCAGAGATCTACGGGAGGAGCGCAAACTAGTCACCAGCATTGGCTGTAGCAATCTGAGTCTGGCCCAACAGGGGGTGTTTATGGTGTCGGCTAAATTGGCTCCCGAGCACCTTGAAGCGGTAGAGCAAGCGATTGTGGGCCATATTCGCACCCTGATAGCTGAGCCGGTCAGCCCGGCGGAGCTCAAACGGGTGCAAACCCAGGTGAGTAATCAGTTTGTTTTTGCCAACGAAACGCCTAGCGATCGCGCGGGGCTGTACGGCTTCTATCACACCCTAACGGGCAATATCGCGGACGGCCTCGACTACCCCAATCGCATTCAACGGGTAGATATCAACGACCTGCAGCAGGCCGCCCGACAGCACCTCTGTCCAGAAGCCTATGGCCTGGTCACTATTCACCCCACGGCAACCTAAATCCTGCCGACCGCTGATGGTGCTATGGAGCCATTGAGGGTAATGAGGACTATGTGGACTGCGATCGCCCAACACATTAGCGCTAAAACGGGAATGCCCTTTTCCGTGGACGAACGCCGCTCCGTTAGCGGCGGCTGTATCAACCAGGCCTATCAACTGACAGATGGTGGGCAAACCTTCTTTGTCAAAATCAACCAGGCCACCCAGGTAGCCATGTTTGAGGCCGAAGCCCTGGGCCTGCAAGACATCTACGATAGCCAGACGATTCGTGTACCTCGGCCAATCTGTTGGGGAACCGCCGATGGCACCGCTTACCTGGTATTAGAGTGGCTGGATTTCGGATCTAGCCAGGATCCAGCCTGGGCTCTGATGGGTCAGCAACTGGCGGCCCTGCACCGGGTCAGCAGCGATCGCGGCTTTGGCTGGCACCAAAACAACACCATTGGCGCTACCCCCCAACCCAACCCCTGGACCGAGACCTGGTTAGATTTCTTCCGAGAGCATCGCCTGCGCCATCAATTCCGGTTGGCGGGCCGTCGCGGGGGGCACTTTCCTCGCCAGCACGAGGTGTTCATGGCCCTACCCGAACTGCTGGCCCATCACTATCCAGAGCCCGCCTTAGTTCACGGGGATCTGTGGTCGGGCAATGCCGCGGTAACTAAAGCGGGTGAACCGGTGATTCTTGATCCAGCTACCTACTACGGCGATCGGGAAGTGGATATCGCCATGACGGAGCTGTTTGGCCGGTTTCCACCCAGTTTTTACGAGGCCTACCAGGCAGCTTACCCCCTGGACGAAGGCTACCCTAGGCGCAAAACTCTCTACAACCTCTACCATATCCTCAACCACTTCAATCTATTCGGGGGCAGCTACGAATCCCAGGCCAACCGCATGATTGACCAGTTGCTTCGCTAGTGGGGAGAGAGGTTTGGGGCTAGAATAAATAGTCGGCTTTGCTGGCCCTTTGTCGTTCTAGCGCTGTTTCGGAAGTCACCCCCATGATTCGCGAAGTCTTCATGCCCGCCCTCAGTTCAACCATGACCGAAGGCAAAATAGTCTCCTGGGTCAAGGCCCCCGGCGACAAGGTGGAAAAAGGCGAAACGGTGGTGATTGTTGAGTCTGATAAGGCCGACATGGATGTGGAATCTTTCCATGAGGGGATATTAGCGGCCATTGTCGTCGAGGCCGGAGAAACGGCGCCGGTGGGAGAGGCGATTGCCCTGCTAGCGGAAACCGAAGCGGACATAGAAGCCGCTAAGCAACAGGCCGCTGCCAAGACCGGGGCGATCGGGGGCGGCGCTGAATCGACTGCCGCTCCAGTGGCAACGGCGGTGGCCTCCCCCCCACCAGAGGAGGCGGTTCAGAATGGAGCCTCCTCTCCCCGCCCGCCCAGTGGCCGAGTGGTGATTTCTCCCCGGGCGCGCAAATTGGCTAAGGAACTGAAGGTTGACCTCACCTCCCTACAGGGCAGTGGTCCCCACGGACGGATTGTGGCTGGGGATGTGGAGCGGGCCGCCGGTCAAACGCCTACCCCCAGTGGCCCGCTGGTGACCCCCATGACGCCGCCGATGCCAACCCCGGTGTCGGTTCCCTCAGCCGCATCCAGTACCGTGCCCAGCCTGGCTCCTTTGGGTCAGTTGGTGCCCTTCAACACCCTGCAACAGGCGGTAGTTCGCAATATGACGGCCAGTTTGGCCGTGCCTACCTTCCATGTGGGCTACACCATTACCACCGATGCCCTGGACGGGCTCTATCAGCAAATTAAGTCCAAGGGCGTGACCATGACCGGCCTGCTGGCTAAAGCGGTGGCGGTCACCCTGCAAAAGCATCCTCTGCTCAATGCCAGCTACACCGATCAGGGGCTGCAGTATCGCTCCGGCATTAACGTGGCGGTGGCCGTGGCCATGGACGGCGGTGGGTTGATTACCCCGGTGCTGCAAAATGCCGACCAGCAGGATATTTACTCCCTATCTCGCACCTGGCGGGATCTGGTCGAGCGTTCCCGCACCAAGCAACTGAAGCCGGAGGAATACAACTCGGGCACCTTTACCCTCTCAAATCTGGGCATGTTTGGGGTGGATCGCTTCGATGCCATTCTGCCCCCTGGGCAAGGAGCCATTCTAGCCATTGGCGCCTCTCGCCCAACGGTGGTCGCTACCGCGGAGGGTCTGATGGGCGTTAAGCGACAAATGCAGGTCAACATCACCTGCGACCACCGGATTATCTACGGCGCTGATGCCGCCGCCTTCCTGAAGGATTTGGCGGATGTGATTGAAACCAATCCTCAATCCCTAACCCTATAGGGGATTAAACCGTTCAACCCCGGCCGAATCCAGGGCTGCACAGAGGGCCTGAACCGATGACCCGGTTACTGGATCGCGCCAGTCCGACGCAATTTCCGCCAGGGGGATGAGCACGAAGGCACGCTCTCGCAATCGGGGGTGGGGGATCTGCAAGTCGGGCTCCATAAGTACCAGGTCGCCATAAAACAGCAGGTCCAGGTCCAGACTGCGGGGTCCCCAGCGCTGGCGGCGTACCCGCCCCAAGGCTTGCTCGATAGCCAGCAGAGTTTGCAGTAATGCCTGGGGCGAAAGGGTAGTCCAGAGCAGGGCACAGGCATTCAAGTAGTCGGGCTGGGGCGGCCCGACTGGCGCCGTTTGGTAAAAACTGGAGTGGGCTTCCAGGGTAATTTCCGGCGCTTCCGCTAGTTTTTGAAGCGCTGTTTTGAGAATATGCTGGGAATCGCCCAAGTTGCTGCCCAGGGCGATCGCGCAGGGTACTGCTGTCATCGGATCTACCTCCGTGGGTAGCGCCTTGGTGAACCCTGTTCCTAGGCCAACTGCGATCGCAACCGCATCACCAGTTGTTCCGTCGGCAGCACCCCCTCAATGCGATCTACGGGCTGCCCCCCCTTAAAGAGCACCAGAGTCGGCAACGCTGCAATACGATGTTGGGAGGCAATTTGGGGATACTTATCGGTGTCAATTTTGACGATCTTCAGCTGTCCTTTAAGTTGATGGTTCACCTCGGTCAAAATCCCTGCCATCATCTGGCACGGACCACACCAGGTAGCGTAGAAATCCACTAGCACGGGCAAGTCTGATCCGCTAATCACCGATTCAAAACTGCGAAATTGTTGTTTGGTAGCCATTGAATCACTCCTTAAGGGTTTGATGAAATTCAAGCATATCCCTAGACAGACGGGGGGGATTTTCTTTAGATAGGGATTGACTAATTTCCCTAAAGCCCATTGGCTAAGATCATGCTAACGAGAGTGGCTTTTCAATACCCGGGCCGATATTTTGGCCGGAGCAGTGGTCGGGCTGGCGCTCATTCCAGAGGCGCTCGCCTTTTCCATCATTGCCGGAGTTGATCCCAAGGTAGGCCTCTATGCCTCCTTTATCATTGCCATCACCACGGCCTTTTTTGGGGGTCGGCCCGGCTCCATTTCTGCGGCGACCGGTGCCATGGCCCTACTCATGATCGATCGCGTCACCATCGACCTTACCCACGCCCATCTGTGGGATCAAGGAGCCGTAGCCGCCCTCGATAAAGTTGTGAATAAATTTCGGCGTAGTGGCACTGAAGTCAAAGTGGTTGGCTTAAATGAACCCTGATACGGAACTGGCCATGGCCTTCACAGTGGTCATCCTCATGACTGCGCGGCTGCATCGGCGGCCTCCCTTCCCAGGGGTTCAATACAAGCTGGAGAATCGTGCTCGGGTTGATTAACCCAGGTGGAGACGGGATAATAGTCCATGGCCTCCGCCTCGTAGGGCCCCAGCATGGCCTGCAGCACCTGGGGTTGGTAGTAGCTTGGATCTAGCCAGGGGGCATAGTCTTCGGGGGCTAGGATCACCGGCATACGGTCGTGGATGGGAGCCATCAGCTGATTGGCGATGGTAGTGAGAATGGTGCAGGTTTGCAGTTCGCTGCCGCTGACCGGGTCTGTCCAATGTTCCCACAGCCCTGCAAAGGCAAAGGGTTGGTGGTTCCTGAGAAAGATGTAGTAGGGCTGCTTGGTTCTGGCCTGAGCTAGCGGCTGCCATTCATAGAAGCCATCGGCCCAAATGAGACAGCGACGACGTTTGAAAGCAGCCCGGAAAGAGGGTTTCTCAGCTACGGTCTCGGCCCGAGCGTTAATTAATCGATGGCCAATGGCTGGATCCTTAGC
>DVEE01000358.1 GCA_015295885.1 Leptolyngbyaceae cyanobacterium M65_K2018_010 | reverse complement strand
CTTTTTGATGCTAGGGCAAAGCCAATGGATCCAGACCCTAAAAGGGATCGAAAATATAGTTATCCGCACAGGCTAGGGCCTTGGCCTGGTCGGCCGGGTTGCGGACCGTCCAGGTAATCAAAGGTAGATTAAAGGCGCACTTCGCCACGGTGGTTGAGAGTTTGGGCAGGGCCCTCAGGTCGTAGGCAATAAAGTGGGGTTGGCTGGCCCAGTTAAAGAGCAAGTTGCTATGGGCCACGGAGAAGTGCCAGGGCACCGGAGCGCCATTAAAGTCGCTAGACAGTTGTCCCCGCCAAATGTGAGGAGCATGGCGCTTAAACCACTGTAGCGAAAGGGGGTTGAAGGACTGTAGGGCAAACTCCCCCCGGTAGCCGGCCAGGGTTTTCAACAGCGATCGCTCCAACGGGCCAACCCGACCTTCGTTTTTGATTTCAATTAATACGGGCACCTGCCCCTGGATGAAATCCAGGGCCTCGGCCAGGGAGGGAATGGTTTGGTCAGTGCCGTAGAGGTGATAGTGCTTCAGGGTGGCCAGGGTTTGCTCAGCGATGGTGCCCGGTTGGCCGGTCAGCCGAGCCAGACTTTTATCGTGGAAGACCGCCAGTTCCCCATCTGCTAAAAGCTGAATGTCCAGCTCAATCGGGTGGTGGTGGGCCATCGCCTTTTCAAAGGCCAAGAGGGAGTTTTCCGGCACAATATGGCCCCGGTGTAGGCCTCGGTGGGCAATCGGTTGGGTAGTAATCCATTCCATCGGTTGAGATTTTAGACCGGACTAGGGCCGGTTTGGGTTAAAGATCCGACCGCATTTCATAGCCTGGTCTTAACCTATACCGCCCATTGTGAGAGACAAACCAGCCATTGCCTTTGATCTATTGCCCCGGTTTGGCCATCTGCTTGCCAGGCGGGCCATCCGGGGTTATGGCACCTTATACAGGAGTGTTTAGGCCACCACCATGGATATCACCGACTCCACCAAAGCCCTGATCCAGCATATTCAGCCCCTCAAGCTGAAGCACTCCGATCTGGTCTCTAGGGCCTTCATCGACTTTTACTGTCAGTGCCATCAGGGGATGGATTACCTGCTGCCTGCGGGGATGCGAGACACCATTCGGCTGGTGGATATCCTGCAATGGTTTTTTCAGTGTATTGACCAGGGCCGCCCCCTCACCCTCATCGACCTGATGTGGAAGGATGTGGTGGGCCCTACCCTGAGTGAATACCGGGCCGATGAAGCGATTGAGCAGGAACTTCTGGGCCTGTTTGAACGGGGGGATCTAAAGGCGGGTTTGAGTCAGTGGGATTTACAACGACGCCCCGACGGCGGCGTCAACCTACCACTGCGCACCTTACTAGAGGACATTGACCAGATCGAGCAGGCTCAGCGCCACCCATAGAGCCTTTCCACCGACCCTGAAAGTTAACATTGGCTGCTTGACAAATCAATTATTTTTGAAATGATCAACATATCAATATTTTTTGACCCATAGGGTTTTACCCTGCGGGAGGAATCGGGTTGGCCCTGGGCGACGTCCCAGTTCACCGCAGAGCCTACGGTTAGGAGTTGAGAGGTCATGGTAAAGGTTGCCATCAACGGCTTTGGTCGCATTGGTCGGCTCGTGCTGCGGGCCGGTTGGGCCTATCCCGAGTTGGAGTTTGTCCATATTAACGAGGTCCAGGGCGGCACTGAGGCCGCTGCCCACCTGCTGAAGTTTGACTCGGTGCATGGTCGTTGGGGGCCGGAAGTCACTGCCGTTGCTGCCGACAAGCTCACGATCGACGGTACCCCCCTGAGTTTTAGTAGTGCTAGCGCCCCCGGCGAAGTGCCTTGGGCCGACTACGGGGTTGACCTGGTGTTGGAATGCTCGGGCAAGTTTCGCAGCCCAGCGGTGTTGGCCCCCTATTTTCAGGCAGGGGTGCAAAAGGTGATTGTGGCGGCCCCCGTGAAAGAGGGGGCGCTCAATGTGGTTTACGGCATCAATGATCACCTCTACAACCCAGCGGAACATCACCTCCTGACCGCGGCCTCTTGCACCACCAACTGCCTGGCCCCGGTGGTCAAGGTCATTCACGAAGGGTTGGGCATTCGCCATGGGGTGATCACCACCGTCCACGACCATACCAATACCCAAACCATCGTCGATGCCCCCCACAAAGACCTGCGCCGAGCCCGAGCCACGGGCCTATCCCTGATTCCCACCACCACGGGATCAGCCACGGCCATTAGTTTGATCTATCCGGAACTTAAGGGCAAGCTCAACGGCCTAGCGGTGCGGGTGCCCCTGCTCAATGCCTCCCTGACCGACTGTGTGTTCGAGGTGGAGCGCCCCACCACCGTTGAGGTCGTTAACCAGCTCCTGAAGGCCGCCGCCGAAGGGCCTCTGCAGGGCATTTTGGGCTATGAAGAGCGGCCTCTGGTGTCCGTGGACTACAAAGATGATCCGCGATCGGCCATTATTGATGCCCTTTCGACCATGGTGGTCGATGACACCCAGGTGAAGATTCTGGCCTGGTACGACAACGAGTGGGGCTACTCCAACCGCATGGTCGAGTTAGCCCGCAAAGTCGCCCTTAGCCTTTAACTGGCTGGCCCGGTGATCTATCTAGGACGGCTGATCCACCCAAGACCTCTACCCCCTGCTCACCGATGACCTCCTCCACCTTTAAGCCCGAAAGCCTGCGCAATTACGCAATCATCACCGCCGCCTACTGGGGCTTTACCATCACCGATGGCGCCCTTCGGATGATGGTGCTGCTGCACTTCCATGTGCTGGGCTACACCCCTTTTCAAATCGCCATGCTGTTTCTCTTCTATGAGATTTTCGGCGTGGTCACTAACTTTTTAGGGGGCTGGATCGGTTCCCAGGTAGGCCTGCGGATCACCCTTTATGGGGGGATTGCCCTGCAAATTGGGGCACTGGTGATGCTCAGTTTCCTCAACCCCGATTGGGCTGTCTCCTTGCAGGTGGCCTACGTCATGGCGGCCCAGGCCTTCTCGGGCATCGCCAAGGATCTCACCAAGATGAGCTCTAAGAGTGCCATTCGCCTGGTTGTGCCCAAGGAGGCGGCCTCACGACTTTTCAAGTGGGTGGCGGTGCTGACTGGCTCTAAGAATGCCCTCAAGGGGGTGGGCTTTTTCGTGGGGGCGGCCCTGCTGGAGTGGTTTGGCTTTCGACCGGCCCTACTGATTCAAGCGGCCGTTCTCTTCGTGATTTTGCTATCGGGTTGGTTTTTACCGGCCGACATGGGCAAAATCGGCAAAAAGGTGCCTTTCCGCCAGTTATTCTCTAAAAGCCGAGAAATCAACACCCTCTCAGCCGCCCGCTTCTTCCTGTTTGGCTCCCGGGATGTGTGGTTTGTGGTGGCGCTGCCGGTGTTTTTGTATGAGGTGTTGGGCTGGCGCTTTATGCAGGTGGGGTCTTACATGGCCATCTGGGTGATTGGCTATGGCATCGTGCAGTTTTTAGCCCCCCAACTGCTGCGCAAAGATAGCACCGGCAAGGTGGTGCCCAAGGCTAAAACCATTCTGTTCTGGACCTCCATTTTAACGGCCATCCCCGCTCTGATTGCCCTCACCCTGATGTCAGGGGTGCGGGGCGATATTGCCGTTACGGGCGGACTGGTGGTGTTTGGCATCGTGTTTGCCTTTAACTCGGCGGTGCATTCTTACCTGGTGCTGGCCTACACCGAAGACAAGGATGTGGCCCTCAACGTGGGGTTTTACTACATGGCTAATTCCGGTGGTCGGTTGCTGGGGACGATTACCTCCGGTTTGTTTTTCCAGTGGTTTGGTCTAGTCGGTTGCCTATGGGCCTCCAGTGCCTTTGTTCTGGTGGCGGCGTTGATCACCACCCAACTCCCCGATCCAAAGACCGCTAATGCCGTTTCGGTCTAGAGCATCGGTCCAGTAGGCTATAACCCCAATTTCTCGATCAGAATGGGCGTCATGGTGTGAGAACGGCCACTCAGAAACCAGGGGTCTGTCCCGGCGGTCTAGGCCAATCTGCGGCTGGCCTACAGTTCCCAGAACGCAGATTTAGCTGATTTATTAGCTGGTTTAACAGATCCAGTTGCGGGGATCAGTGGATCTGGGCGGAGGGACTCACCGGTGGCTCCTGGGTCAGCAGATACTCATGGGCGGCCAGGGCCGCTTTAGCGCCTTCTCCGATCGCAATGAGAACCTGCTCCCTATGGACCTGGGTGACATCCCCGGCGGCGAAAATACCAGGGCTTGAGGTGCGATTGTGGGCATCGACCAAAATGTATCCATCGGGCGATCGCTCCACCAGCCCAGCCACGCAGTCGGAGTAGGGCCGTAGTCCCCGTTCGACAAAAATACCATCGGCCTCTAGCACCTCGCGCCCGGTGGGTCCAGTGACAATCAGGCGCCGGGCGAAGTCATCTCCCTCCACCGCCTGGGGCTGATAGCCCGCCTTTACCACCACGTTCTGTAGCGCTTGCAACCGTTGGCCCAGGGGACTGGCCAGGGCCGTGGCGGTGGTCGCCACCAGGATGACCCGTTGGGCAATTAGGGCTAATTCCAGGGCAGACAGCAGCGCCAAGGGACCATCACCGATGACCATGGCGGTGCGATCCATAAACCACGGGGCATAGGTCATGGCGCTATAGCAGAGCCCCCGCATGTAGAACTGCTGTTCCCCCGGCAGATTGAGCCGCTGGGGCTGGGTGCCCGTGGCCACAATCACGGCTCGCGCCTGGTAGCCTTCCGGGGGAAGGGGTTGATCGGCGCGACCATCGCCGGGGCCCGGACGCACCCGAACCCGGTAGCCTTGGGCGAGGGGGCTGACCTGATCCACTTCCGCGGCCAGGTGTAGGAAATCAAGATAGGTGATTTCAGCTAAAAAGCGATCCACCAGGTCTTCGCCGGTAATCATCAGGGGGGGAGGCGGCCCCGGCAACTGCAGGCGGCGGTTGGTCTTGCCCCCCAGGTGGCGAGTCACCAATCGCACCTCTAGCCGTTTGTGAAGGGCCTGAAGGGCTGCGGATAACCCGGCTGGGCCGCCGCCAATGATGATTAAATCCAGCATTGGCGCATCAACCATGGCTAGGATCCGGGGCAATGAGACCGGCGGCCATCATCAGTTGGGTGAGCTGCCGGGCATTCCCAATCAGGGTGGTGGCCTGGTCATAGGCCTGGTCATAGCTCAGCGGGCGTTGGGCTAAGCCCTGGTCTACTGCTTTCACCGCCACCGCGGCAGCCACCTGGGGAAAAATCCCCCAATCCTCCATGGTGGGTAGGATGCGCTCGGCTTGAATGCCGGTTTGGGCTGCCCCCTGGGCCAGGGTCTGGGCGGCGGCGAGACACATCTGATCGGTAATTGCTCTGGCTCGCACATCCAAAGCTCCCCGAAACACGCCGGGAAATACCAGGGAGTTGTTCACCTGATTGGGAAAGTCGCTGCGCCCCGTAGCCACCACGGCTGCCCCAGCGGCGGTGGCTTCCCAGGGCCAGATCTCAGGGGTGGGGTTGGCACAGGCAAACACAATGGCCCCGGCGGCCATGGTTCGGACCCAATCGGGCTGGATGGTGCCGGGGCCGGGATGGGAGAGGGCAATCACCACGTCGGCCCCGGCCATCGCGGCGGCGATGCCCCCCTGCCGTTGCTCTCGATTGGTCAGTTGGCAAAACTTCCACTTATCGACGAACTCGGCCTTGCGCTTTTGGATGTCCTGCCGCTGACTATGAAGAATGCCCTGGCTATCGACCATGAAGCAGCGGCCCGGGTCAGCGCCAGCGGCAAAGATGAGGCGGGCGCAGGCAATATTAGCCGCACCGGCACCAATAAAGGCAATGGCCACATCGGGCAGGGCTTTCCCCACCCAGGCCAGGGCATTCATTAACCCGGCCAGAATGGCGGTGGCGGTGCCCTGCTGGTCGTCGTGCCAGACCGGGATTTCTGCCTGCTGCCTGAGCATGTCCAGCACCCGAAAGCACTTGGGTTGGGCAATATCTTCTAGATTGATGCCACCAAAGCCTGTCTGCAAAACCAGCACCGTTTGGATCAGGCGGTGGGGATCCTTGGTGTCCAGCACCAGGGGCCAGGCATCGATACCCCCCAGGTACTTGTACAGCAGGGCTTTGCCTTCCATCACCGGCAGGGCCGCCCTGGGGCCAATATCGCCCAAACCCAGCACCCGCGTACCATCGGAGACGATCGCCACCGTGTTCCATTTGTGGGTGTAATCGTAGATTTGCTCAGGATGGGCTGCGATCGCTTGGCAGGGAGCCGCCACCCCCGGACTGTACCACAGGGCAAAGTCCCCCAAATCCCTCACCGGGCAGCGCAGCGCCGTTTGCAGTTTGCCGCCGTAGAGCCGGTGCAACCGCAGGGAATCGACCAGGGGCTGTTCAGCTTTGGCCAGCCGCTCGGCTGGAGTCAGGGGAACCATGGGATCGGTCATGGGGCGCTGTCCCCCAGGGGGCGTTCTTACCAGGGAGGCGATCCAGGAGTTTCCTAGCGGCCTTGCCCCCTAGTATCTGAGAAATCTCACCCCGCCGTGGCCTACAGCAACGTTCTGCAACGATTAACTAGAAATCGCAATGTTGACCTCGGCCAAGGGGATTTAGTTGCGCACTAGCCATTTTTGGCCATTCAGCCGTTGCAGGGTATACAGCACCATCAGATCCAGGGTGATCTTACGTTCATCCCCCATGAACTGTTCAAGGGTGCTGGGTTGGGAACCCCGATCGGAGCAGTAGAACAACTTAGGGCTGGCGATGCTGTCCTTAGTAAAGGCGATGTTGAACTGGCGATCCCCCCCCCATTGCCCCTTCACCTGCCAGTAAGGTGACCCATCGGTGACGCCAAAGACGGCCAAGGGCGCTTGGTCAAAACTCAACTGAATATCGCGAATGCCCTTGTCCTTCAGGGCCGTTTCCAGACTGGGTAAAAAGTCCTGTCGAATAAAGTCGGTAAAGGGCTTATCTTCCACCGCGGGTGGCTTTTCTTTTTTAGCTGGGGTCTTGGGGGCCGCCTTAGGAGCCGCCGCCGATTGAGCCGCTAGGGAGTCAGGGGTAGCCGCTGCCGACTCCGTAGCAGGGGCAGTTTCAGGGGTTTTTTCGTCAGCCATAAAGCACAGCCCTTAAATCAGCAAGAGAATAATATCGCCATTGGGCCAGGTATGGTGTTCGGCCCTTCTTTCTAATAGTAGAGGAAAGACCCGGCAAATCAAGCCAGCCCCGCCTCCTGGCCACGAGTCCCAGGGGAGGGGGCTCTAAGGGCCTACCTAGGAGGCTAGGGACTCACGGTAGCGGGTGAGTAAGGGCAACAGATAGTCGTAGCCGTCTACCCCAATCACCGCCAAAAACTGCCGGCGGTGGTCTGCTAGAAGTTGCTGAAAGGGCTCTGCACCCAATTGGCCGTAGAGGATGCTGAGGATCGCCGCGGGCTGGCGCCAGTTATCGGACTCAATCTGATAGAACAGGTACATACCCAGGCAGCCATTCAACACGGCGAGGTCCAGGTGGCCCTGGTCCTGGTAGGCGGCGGCTAGGTGGGCAAAGTTAGAGGCCATCAGGTAGCGATCGCCAATTGCCTGCGCTACCTGCAACCCGGCGGTAAGCGACGCCACCGCCTGACTGGACTGTCCTAGTTTCAGCTGAGCAATGCCCAAACTATTGGCGCATAGCGCCTGACTCGGGCGATCGCCCACCTGTTCTGAAAGGGCTAAGCCCTGCTCCAGATAGCCCAACACCGCCTCGTAGGATGATGGCTCTAGCAGTGTGCCCTGGCCCTGGGCCACCTGGCTGTAGCCCAAATTCGCGAGGGCATTGGCCTGACCGCTGCGATCGCCGGACTGGCGGGCCAGAATCAAGGCCCGTTGGCTGTAGTCCAGGGCGGCTTCAAAGTCTTGCTCCAGGACCCGGGTCCGACTCAGATGGTTCAGGCTAGCCACTTCGCAGGCTAAATCCTGGGCGGCGCGGGCAATGTCCAGGGCGAGTTGATGAAACTGTTGGGCCTGGGCGTAGTGGCCCATGGCCCGTTGGGAATACCCTAGCAGGGTCAGAATTCTGGCCTTGGCTGCCGTGTTAGGAAGCTCCCGCAGGGGCTGATCGAGGTAATCCAGCAGGGTTCGCAGAGATTCTCCCGAGAGCGCGGTAAATAGCCCCCCATAGAGGGGAAAGTAGGACTGGCTGGCAAATTGTCGCAAGCCCTGCAATAGGACCTGAAAGGAACCCTGGGCCAGCTCCCTCTGCCCCAACTGGTGGAGGCGATGGGAAATTTGACCCCAAACCACAGCAAAACTCAGAAAACTGGCGATCGACAGACGCTTACCGGCCTTGGCATCGTAGGGCTGGTGGTCAAACCAGTTCACCAACGCCCGTTGCAACCGGGGCAAGACCACCGCCCAGGCGACCCAGTCTTCGACGGCCATAGGGGCGGCCAGAGCGGTGGGTGTGACCGCCTGGTGGAGGGCCAGATCCCCCAGGAGAGCTTTGAGTGCAGGGGCCGTGACCCGTTGACTCCAGTAGTACCAGGGCCCGGTTTGACCTTGACGTTGGCCAAAGCCTAGGGATTGTTGGGCCTGGTCATAGAGCCAGCCCACCACCTCTGCCTCTAGCTCTTGCCAAGCGCTCAAACCCTGGTTCAGTCCCCGGGCCAAACTAGCTAAGGCCGGTGAGGTTGCCTCGGCCCCATCTGCCTGCTCTAGGGCTTGGGCCAACGGCCCGAGTTGGTCGCGGTCTAGGGGATGATCCTGGTTCGGGTCTAGGGCCGCTAACAGGTGGGACAGCCGATCCCCAGGGGGGCCCTCTAGAATTGCCGCTGCAGCCTTCGCTAACGCTGCGCTGGCCTGGTTATCGGCTTGCCAGTGTTGCCACTCAGCCTCGATCATGGTGAGGGCCCGCTGCTGGCGCAGTGCCTTGGCCTGTTTGAGTTCATCCAGGCTAGTCAAGTCCTGCTCAACCCGAGTTAGAGCCGCTTGCAGGGCGCGCTCAAAAAGTTCACCGCTACCGGGCTGAATGCCCTCCTGCAGTAGGCGGTAGACCTGTTGCTTCGACTGAATTTTGCCCTTCAGGGTGGTCGTTACAATGGTTTCTATGAGGTCTTCGTAGCGTTGGGCCATGGTTAGGGGCAGCAGCATACACTGCCTTACAGCATAGCGATCTGCCCTGGACCTGCCCAGGCCTACTTCCTCAGCCTAGACTAAACATGGGAGAATCCAGATTTGAAAGCCTTGAATTTCAAGTCTGACCCCTGAAATTCCTGTAGACTCATGCTGACTCAACATTCCAGGCATAACTATGTTTAATTTAGGCTGGCCTGAGGTGGCCCTTGTGATTGGGGTGGCTATCTTGATCTTTGGCCCCAAGAAAATACCCCAGTTGGGCAGTGCCCTGGGGAAGACCCTGCGGGGCTTTAAGGAGGAAATGAACACCGCCTCCCCGCCGGAGGAACTCGAGGCCTACGACGATGCGGAAGATGCCGATGTCTATCGGTAGACCAGCCCTAGGGTTTTTGAGGTATGGCGCAGCAAGACCGATCAGCGATGAAGGCAACCTCCATTTCCCTAGCCGGACAAACGGCGGTGGTGGCCACCATGCATGGCAAGGAGCAGGTCATCGCCCCGGCGGTCGCCGCCGGACTCGGGCTCCAAACCATTCTGCCCACCGGGTTTGATTCCGATCGCTTTGGCACCTTTACCCGCGATATTCCCAGGGCGGGTTCCCAACTGGAGGCGGCCCGGCAAAAGGCTCTGGCCGCCATGGATCTCACCGGCTGCTCCATCGGCCTGGCCAGCGAGGGGGCCTTTGGACCCGATCCCGCTGTGCCCTGGGTGGCCTGCGATCGCGAACTCATCGTTTTAATCGACCGACCCTCGGGCCTAGAGTTAGTCGGCGAAGCGGTTTCGACAGCCACCAACTACGGTCAAACTACCGTCACCACCCTAGCGGAGGCTCTGCAGTTTGCCGCCTCGGTGCAATTCCCCAGCCATGCCCTGGTGGTCCGGCCCAGTGCTAACTCCATGGACTCGGATACCCTGCATAAGGGCATCCAGGACGAGGCCAGCCTGCGGCGCATTGTCAGTCAACTTCTAGCTGCCCAGGGCAGCCTATGGTTGGAAACCGATATGCGAGCCCACCTCAATCCCTCCCGCATGGCTGTGATTGCACAGGCGGCCTGCAACCTGGTCCAAAAGTTTCAGCAAGCCTGCCCGGCGTGCGGGTGGCCCGGCTTTGATGTCACCCGCCGCCTACCCGGCTTACCCTGTGCCAGCTGTGGCTTGCCGACGGCCCTCACCCACCGGTGGGTGTATCGCTGCCTCCAGTGCTGCCACGAACAGGAGGTGCTGTTTCCCACCGGCCTGCAGATGGCGGATCCTGGTCAGTGTAGCTTTTGTAACCCCTAGGTTCCGCTTCCGTCTTGCCTCCGCCCCAGAGTTATCCCAGCGTTAACCCAGCCGGGTTACCTTGGAATGCCCGCCGGATACGCCATGACCTTGACACCATTCCTGCCTGCCATGCCCCCACCTCCCCCCCTGCCCCAACTCAACCCTAAGGCCCCCACGGCCGGGGGGCAACTGAACCGGTTCAACGCTATCTAACCCTGTGGGTGCTGCTCTGTATCCTGGTCGGCATTGCCCTGGGGCGGTTGTTTCCCGGGGTGGCCGTGGCGTTGGATGCCCTAAGTGTTTACCAGGTTTCTCTCCCCATTGCCCTCTGCCTCTTCTTCATGATGTATCCGATCATGGTGAAGATTGACTTCTCCCAGGCCAAGCGGGCCGCTCAAACCCCCAAACCCGTAACGGCTTCACCCAAACTGGCCACTGACGTATCGCCGAGTCGCTTCTTCCTGGGGATCTTGGAAAATCTGATCCGTGGTGCCATACTCCACCAGGTAGCCGCTGCGTTTGCCCTTCTCATCGGCCTGGGCATTGAAAAAGGCCGTAAAGTCCGCGATCCGGGAGGCCTGCTGCATGTTGTGGGTAACCGTGACAATGGTGTATTCCTGGGCCAGGTCCCGCAGTAGCTCCTCAATTTTCAGGGTCGAGATTGGGTCCAGGGAGGCACAGGGCTCATCCATTAAAATCACATCGGGCTTAATTGAGATGGCGCGGGCAATACAGAGGCGTTGTTGTTGCCCACCCGATAATTCCAGGCCATTGGTTTTGAGTTTGTCCTTGACCTCATCCCACAGGACTGCCTGCCGCAGGGAACGCTCCACCAGTTCATCCAGGTCCACCTGTAGACCTAAAGCGCGAGCGCCAAAGGCGATATTGTCGTAGATCGATTTGGGGAAGGGATTCGGCTGTTGAAAGACCATACCAATCCGGCGTCGCACCTGAACCGCGTCTACGGTTTCACCGTAGAGGTCCTGCTTGTAGTAAAAGACCTGGCCCTGGATGCGAAAGCCGTCGATTAAATCGTTCAGGCGGTTAAAGCAGCGCAGTAGAGTACTTTTGCCACAGCCTGAAGGCCCAATTAAGGCGGTGATCTTGCGCTCGGGAATAGCCATGGTGACATCCCGGAGGGCCAGAAAATCGCCATAGTAAATGCTGAGGTTTTCGGTACTGAGGATGGGCCAGGATACCTGAGCAGGAGAGGGCAGGTCTGAGCGAGTGGGCTCTTGCATAGGATCACAAGGTCAACAAGGATTCACAATGGGGGCTATTTGCGGGTCACCCAACGGGCCAGAATGCTAGCGAGCAGCACCGTTAGTACGAGAATCAGCGAAGCGGCCCAGGCCAAACTACGCTGGCCTGCGTAGGGAACTGCGGCGAAGTTGTAGATCAGAACTGACAGTGAGGCGGTGGGCTCCCACAGGCCGCGGGCCCAATACTGGGAGAATAGGGCGGTAAAAATCAGCGGAGCCGTTTCGCCGGCGGCCCGAGCAACGGCCAGGGTAATGCCGGTGGCAATGGCGGGCAGGGCCGCGGGTAAGACCACCCGCACCACAGTTTGCAATTTGGAGGCCCCCATGCCGAGGGCGGCCCAGCGCAGACTGACTGGCACAATTTGGAGGGACTCGTCGGTGGTGCGCACAAGGATGGGTAGCATGAGCACCGCTAGGGCAAAGCCACCTGCGATCGCCGAAAAAGAGCGCGTGGTGACCACAAAAATCCCGTAGATAAACACCCCCATCAAAATCGAGGGCACCCCACTCAACACATTGGTGGCAAAGCGAATCCAGCGGGCAACCGCACCCGAGCTGAATTCCGACAGGTAGATAGCGGCCAAAATGCCAAAGGGTACGCTGACCGCCGCCCCAATGGCCACCATCACCACGGTACCGACCAGGGCATTGGCAAAGCCCCCGCCCTCGGCCAGGGGCATGGGCGGCAAGGAGACAAAGGCCTCAAAATCCAACCGACTGGCGCCGCGATAGAGCACGTAGCCAATCACCAGCAAGAGTGGAATCAGCGCCAGCAGCGTAAATAGCCCCGCCAGGCCGGTCCAAAAGGCTTCCCCTAGCCGCTGATGGGAAGCCGGCCGACTGGCAACGGCGGCCATGGCCGCCTGGGCCCGAGGAGGAAAATCCGATGCTGTGGCCATAGGCCCTCCCTAGTAATATTTCACCCGGCTGACAATCCATTCCGCCAACACATTGACGATCAGGGTCAAGCCAAACAGCACCAGCCCTGCGTACATGAGGGCGCTAATTTGCAGATCCCTGGCCTCGGCAAACTGATTGGCCAGCAGCGAGGCAATGGTGTTAGCCGGGGCTAGCAGCGAAGGACTCAGCACGTTGGAGTTACCAATCACCATGGTGACTGCCATGGTTTCGCCCATGGCTCGCCCTAGGGCCAGCATAGTGCCTCCGACAATGCCAGAAAAGGCCGCCGGAATCAGCACCCGAAAAATTGCCGTCCAGCGGGTAGCGCCCAATCCCAGGGCAGCCTGGCGCAGAGTCGGGGGTAGGGAAACCAGAGAATCCCGAGAGATCGCCGTAATCAACGGCAGAATCATCACCGTCAGGATGATACCGGCGGGAAATAGCCCCGGCCCCAGGTACTGGGTACTAAACAGAGGAATCCAACCCCAATGGCTGTGCAACCAAGCGCCAATCGGCTTTAAAAAAGGAATCAAGACATAGATGCCCCACAGACCATAGACCACGCTGGGAATCGCGGCCAAGAGTTCCACCATAAAGTTCAGCACGAGCCGCGGGGTCGGGGGCAGAAAATTTTCGCTGAGGAAAACCGCCGTCCCCACCCCAATGGGCACTGCCAGCAACAGCGCTATCAGGGAGCTGACCAGGGTGCCGTAGATCATGGGCAAGGCACCGTAGGTATCGTTCACCGGATTCCAGGCACTGGTGGTGAGGAAGGCTAACCCGTAGCGCTCCATCGCCGGTTGAGCATCCAACCCTACGACAATAGCGATATAAACGAGGACCCCCACTACCCCAAAGGCAAATAGCCGGGTCGCCCAGACAAAACTGCGATCGAGCCACAGACTGACTGGCGGTCGGGGGGGAATTTCAGGAAAATCCGTTTCACCTGGAGATAAAACCATGGAGAGCAGCCCAGTCAAAGGAGTAGCGAACGGGCCACGGCCCTCTTCCGTCGATGCCAAAGACCTAATCCCAGCCCGGAGAGAGCGGTACCCTAGCAGTAGGGTAAAAGCTACAGCCCTTGCTTAAAAAACGGCAATGCCTAACCTCAAGATGACCAAGAGCGTTAGCTTTTGTGACCTGCTTTCGCTGATAATTAAATCATAGGTTTCCCAGATGAAGCCAGGGTTAACTCGGTATAGTTCTTAATGTTGAACTCGAAATGTCGAAATCTCGTTCTCATTCTCTAATGACCTCATTCCCTAATGGCGGTTTAACTCAATGGGCTTGCGCACACAGGTTGCCCTCCACTGGAGGCAAGCATCAGTTATCTCAAAATCAGCCTGCGCTAACTCAAGGGAGTCGTCAACAAGGAGCGCCCCTTGCTCAAGCCCATTTCACTACTGACGGCATCGGCTTGTCAAAGTAGGACGTTTTCTGGAAGGTTTGCTGCTCAAGGGTTTCAGACAACGGAAAATTAGGGATCCAACTTTAGAAGACCAGTGCCTCTGAACTTTTCGAGGTGCCCTAAGACATAAAGCTTTTACCGCTTACTCAAGGTTATAGAGATAGTCGCATGAAAAGAAATTAGTGCTAAGGGAAAAAATATTGACACAATTTCAATTTTCTCATAACTCCTGCATAACCCGACTAAAAATAAAAATAAATACCCTATAGGAATAAAAAAACGGAAGAATGTGTAGACTTTATATCGACTAGATTCCACCTTGGTTCCAGTTGGAATCCATGGCGCCATGTTTCCTCTTAGAAAATCTAATATCGCAATAAGATGAACATAAGAAGCTGCCAATGCAGTACGCAAAACGTAGAAACCATATTCACTTTTACTCCACGTTGATTTAGCGACAACGAGCATCAACAAAGTTGGAGCTATCAAGCAGTAATTTGAAAATAAAAGATTTTCAGGAAAATACCAGATATTAATCAAGCTGGGCATCGGAAAGAACAAAAGTCCTATGCCAGATGTGATGTAATAAAAAATAGAAAGGCAATAGCTGAGCTTCATCTTCAAATTGATAGGGCCTACCCAAAAGATTTTCCGAGTGATAAGATGCAGACTTCCAACGCACCAGCGATATTGTTGGTTGAAAAAAGTGATTAAATTATCTGGGGACAATCCTGCTGCTAATATTAACGGGACATATTCTATTTCCCAGCCATCGCGGAGCAGCATTAAACCTGTATTAACATCCTCTGATCTTTCGACTTTGGCAGGGCCTCCATGAGGAGCTAATGCCGCCCTCCGATACAGGGCGCAACTGCCACAACATACAGATGCCTTCCAAATATTTCTAAAGGATTGAATACCTCTATAAAACGTCTCTTGCAACACCGTAGCTCCCTTTGCAATATAACTCTGCCCAGGGAAAATCTCGAAATACTGAGGAGTCTGTAGGATTCCCAGCTTTTTATTTTCCAGGAATTTAAAAGTTGTTTCCATGAGAAAATCAGCTCTTGGAGCAAAATCGGCATCCAAAACCAGAATCAAATCTCCTCGGGTTCTGCTAAATGCATAACGCAGATTTCCTGCTTTTTTTAGTTCTCCTCTGTTTGGTCTTGATATATAATGAAAGCCATTCATTTTTGACAAGATTCTAAGACTATCTCTCCCTTCATCATCGAGACAGTAGACATTTAACTTATTGTATTTGATTTTTCTAATTGCGTCAAAAGTATGCACCAGAAGTCTTATATTTTCTCCGCAACTAGGTAAAAAAATATCTACACTAGGCAATTCTTTGATGTTGTATTTATTCCTATTTTTCTTGTGAGTCAAGTAATCAAAATCTCTAGCATGTAAAAAACCATAGCCACAAAACCCTAAATTTCCTACATAAAATAACACGAAGATTAAGTAGAGAGTTAGTGCATGATGCTTTGAGGCGAATACTATAGCTCCTGTCGTAAAAATGCATAAGTGAAAGTAAGTCAAATAGCCAAGAGCTCGAGTATTGGGTTGTATGTAAAGCAGCTTTTGAGTGTCCGTTGGAGTGGTAGGCAGATGCATATGAAAAAGACAACTACTCAGGCCGTGATAGAGATAATTAAATATTACCAGAGAAGAGTTCGATGAGGGCATCTAAGACATTGATTCCTTGCTTGCCCAGGGTCGCTAAATAGCCCCAAATGAAGCAAAACAGCCTAGCCCCCTCCTCAGACCGGAAAGTACCCCAAGATTTTCTGCTTGACTTTTTATCATGTGCAGGTCGTGTTCGGCTTAATTATTCTCGAAGAGGACAGCGAAATCATGCATAAAGCCGGGTACCGATGCTTGATGCCCCTGTAGACGTGCCAATAGATTACGCAGCGGTAAGTGTTTCGGTTGTTCGCGGGGTTTGAGCTTCACCATTGAGGGTAGAGCAAGGGGATTTTCGGCGAATCCCTGGTCTAAAATGGCCTGATAGCGACCTCAAAGGCCGCCAGATACGGATTGAAAACGATGCCGTTTCTCCCTGGGATTTGACGGTCTCAATGCGGCGGTAAATAGTTGCCAACAGCAGGCTCATCTGAAGGGCCCACCTTTGTCCGTACTGCTCCCAGATGCACTGAAACTTCCGGCTCTTCTGGGTTTATGACTGAAACTGTGTATTGCGATACACTTTGCCTCTGCTAGGGGAGCTGAAACCCTTGCCAGGCTTGATATAAGGCTGGCTTATCACCAGATACCCAGAAGAGCCAAACTTCCTTAAAGGATGCGCATCATACAAGACCTGCTCACCATCTGTGAAAGGTTAAAAACGAAGTCCATTGGTTAATGAGAAAAATGCTTATTTTCAAGGGTGCTCTGGTCAGGGCAGTCAAAAAAATCTTTGTCCCCTGGCCAGCCATGGCTACCCGTAAACGCTGCGTGAATCGAGATCATGCCCGCAAATCGTAGTGTCCCGCGTCAGTGATGCGATTGTTGAAGCAGACCTGATGGCCTTGCTACCCTCCGCTATTGAGGCCTAGCCAAGCAAAGCTACTATCGCCAACTGGGACTGCATAATCGCCTGCTCACGTTGCCGTTGATGATAGCCGCTGTCTTGACCCTGCTGTGGTGTCAAGTTCCTAGGTGGCTATTCGGACTATTGATTAGCCATAAAATTTAGAGAAGTTGACATTTCTTGAGAGTCGCTTGTGCTTCCTTACTTGGTCTGTCACTATGAAACGCAGCTTCACTGTGGTGTGAGCTGTGTTCGATTTTGGTCGCTAACCATCCAGGTCGGGTTGTTGTTTCCCAATTTTTTTAGGTGTTGACCAATGCTTTCCTTTCGTTCAACCGCTTTTGTAACGACGGCGTTTATGCTGGTGGGCGCAACCTCCTGTACCGTGCCCTCCACACCGGCAACCCATACTTCCCTGACGGGAACGGTTTGGGAACTGCAACAGATCCAGTTTAATGACGGTAAGTTGCTGCCCGCCAACCCGCCGGAGAACTATACGGTTGAATTCACAGACCGGGGTGAGGTGTTTGTGCGCGCCGACTGTAATCGTGCCCTCGGGTCCTTTACCCAGACCGATGGCCAGATTGACATCACCCTGGGCCCTACTACCCTGGTGGCTTGCCCTGAAGGTTCCATTGGAACGGACTTTTTGACTGCGCTGGATAATTCCAGCCTGTACTTCTTCCAAAACGAAAACCTATTCATTGATTTAGCCGCAGACAGTGGCACCATGCAGTTTTCTGCTGCGCCTCCCCTGTCTCTAACCGGCCAGGTCTGGCAACTCCGCACAATTAAATTCAACAATGACACTGAATTGGTGGCCGATCCACCGACCAACTATACCGTCGAGTTCTTTGAGGATGGCAAGGTAGCCGTGCGGGCCGATTGTAATCGGGGCATGAGCACCTTTACCACCGACAGCGATCGTCGCCTGACCATTAACCCCATCGCCACCACCCTGGCAGCTTGCCCCCCGGGCTCTATGGGCGAAGATTTTGTAGCAGCTCTTAACAATTCTGCCCTTTACTTCTTCCAGAATGGGGACCTGTTTATTGATCTCAAGTTTGACAGTGGCACCATGCAACTGTTTGCGGCCCCGGCCCCGGATCTTGTGGGCCCAGTCTGGAAACTGCAGCAGATCCAGTACAACGACGGCAAGCTACTGACCGCTAATCCGCCAGAAAACTATACGGTGCAGTTCATGGGAGATGGCAGTGTAGCGGTGCAAGCTGACTGTAACCGGGGGCGTGGTACCTTCACCACCACCGATAACCGCCTTGCCGTCAGCGGTCTGGCCACCACCCGAGCAGCCTGCCCACCGGGCTCCATCAGCAACGAGTTTGTGGCCGCCCTGGGTGACTCCAACAGCTATTTCTTCCGGGATGGCGAACTGTTCATTGAGATCAAGTACGACAGCGGCAGTATGCGGTTTTCCGCCGATTAACCGGCACCTGCCTCACCCCTGGGGATAAGCTCAGCCACCGGCTCATCCCCAATTCTGCCCCAGGAGTGCAGGGCCCTTAACTGAGGGGTCTTTTTCAGTTGGTGAGTCTCCATGCGGGTTAACACATCATCCAGGATGGTGATGGCCTGGGCAATGAAGGGGCCCTTGTTGAGCATGACGCACTCCGCCCGCTCGGCCATGGCCGCATCGGTCATTTCACCTCGGGAGGGGGCCCCATTTTTGACCAGGCTTTCTAACACCTGGGTGGCCCAGATCACGGGGACATGGGCCGCCTCGCAGAGCCAGAGAATTTCCTCCTGGATTTCCGCTAGCCGTTGGTAGCCAATTTCCACCGCCAGGTCACCCCGGGCAATCATCACCCCAAAGGGCTGTTTACCGGCCGCATGAATAATCAGTTCAGGCAGATTAGTCACAGCTACGGCGGTTTCGATTTTAGCCACGATCGCAGGTAGGGGCCACCGGCTCCCCGCCCGCTGCCGGAG
>DVEE01000405.1 GCA_015295885.1 Leptolyngbyaceae cyanobacterium M65_K2018_010 | reverse complement strand
TCTATAGCAAGTTAGCCAGGGGTTCCCAGCTAAAGTAGCGCTCACCACCCATCTCGACCACTACCCGCACCCGCGGTTCCAGGGTCGGTAGAGTCACCAGGTAGGCAATTTCCTGGCGAGCCAGAATATGTCCCTCAATCAACCACAACACCATGCCCTTAGCCCTAGGAGCCAGGGTCTCGAGCCGATAGGTCAGCATGGGCGGGATAAAGTAGGTGTAGCCCACTGCGGCCCCACTCCCCACCGTCTTCTTGCCCAGGTGAGCGGGGCGCACCCCATGAACTTCGGTCAGATAGGCGGCCAAATCTCCCAAACCACGGGCGGTTAGCTTCATGGTTTCGTAGCCCGCAGCCTTCAGTCGACGTTCGTAGCGCCCCTCAAAACCACCCTCCAGGGGCATTCGCACAGCAATGGCACGACTGGTTTCTACAGCTCGAATAAACGTTTTACCCGTTGTCAGCAATGCCATAGCCGCCCTCTAGAGTTGATTATCACCAAGAATTAACAAGTCGACCCTGGGCCATCGAGCAAATCTTTGCCCCAAACCAGGCTCCACCCGCAATTGTAATGCCATTGCACCCTGGTTTGAGGGGCATGGCTACCCGAGTACGATTGTCGGTGGCTATGGCGACCATTAGGGCAGGCTATGCCCCATCCCGCCCAACTGGGGCCGAGGGAAACGCCGAGGGAAATACGGCCCACTTTTAGCGAAGGGCTCTTCCAAAAAAAAAAAATCAGCCAGGTGTGGACAGATCTGTGATCGGGATGTACCATAGTAAATTGCCGCTGAAAAGGATACTGAGTGGTATCTACACTGCTCAAGTCCAGGCAAACGGCTGTTTAAGTCTGGTGCTAATCCCTCTATCTTTTGGTAGGGCTAGGGCCTTTCTCCCTAGGGACTTTAAGAGGCCAAAGTTCTTTTGAATAGAGCCGGATTCGTCAGGGGGTTGGCGCTTGAAGCCGCTCTCGCTATTTCTGGTGGTGCATTCAAAAGTGAATCGATTCCGATGCGCAGAACCCTCAGGTAGGGTATGCTGGCGCATTTTGTAGTGTGTACTAGGGAGACAGGGCTGTGGCAGTCGGTATTCTCGGCAAAAAGCTGGGCATGACTCAAATCTTTGATGACGCGGGTAACGCTGTCCCCGTTACGGTTGTGCAGGCTGGGCCCTGTGTGGTGACTCAAATTAAAACTCCAGACACCGATGGCTATGCGGCTATTCAGGTGGGCTTTGAGGAGGTAGCCGAAAAGGCTTTAAACAAGCCCAAGTTGGGACACCTAGCCAAGTCCGGCACCGACCCGGTGCGCCATCTGAAGGAATACCGGGTAGAG
>DVEE01000583.1 GCA_015295885.1 Leptolyngbyaceae cyanobacterium M65_K2018_010 | reverse complement strand
AAGTCATCGACACCTTCTCCCAGCATCTACTCAGCCATCTACCTTCATCGGTTTTGCAGACCTCTGTCTGAGAAAGGCTATGTTCCCTAAGTTGACCAAGTTCTGCCCCAGCAGAACCCTAGCGACCCTCGGCCTAGCCCTGGGCGGAATCGTTGTTTTAGACATTCAACCGGTCGGTGCCGCCACCCTGGTGGAGTTTACTGGTGGTACTGGCGTTGACGTTGGTCCTATGTTTGTGGGGCAGTCTGTGATTACCCCTGAGGGTCAGGTTCCCTTCAATAACATCACCTTCAACTGGTTTTTCGTGCCTCCCTTCCAGAGTCCCGCTCCAGGTCCTGGTATGCCAACGGCTTTCGGAACTCTATTTTTACTGGATCGGGAATATAGGGGTAATCCCAGAGATTTAAGTCCGGAGATCCCTGGTGTTTTAGCGCAGGCCTTAACCGCCGATCAGGGGGAATACCGTTTTGATCCAAATCTGATTCTGAAGCCCGGCACGGAATATTTCTTCTACACCAATGCCAGTCAGTTTGCCCTGACCGGTTCGCCTGTAGACGAAACTCCCGGCCGTTTTTACTTCACCCGGTCAGAGTCGGAAAATTTTATTCCCTTCTCCGCAGACGCCAACTTTCGCTTGTCTGGCACCCCCGTGCCCACCCCGGCGCTGTTGCCCGGACTGCTCGGTATGGCCTGGGCAGCCCTTCGCAAGCGCCAGGCCGAGGCGGAGGATGAGTAGGCCCGAGGGGATCGATGGGGCTCCAGCCAGGGCAGCGGGGAACCGTTGGGTAGGGACAACTTCAGGCTGTCCAGGCCAGCCTCTCCAGGGCAGGCTCTATGATGGATAAAGGGCCTGACCCCAACCCCCTGCTACTGTGAGTCTTCCCCTGTCCTCCCCGATTCATCGAACCTCCGCCGGTGCTGTGGCGGCAGGGGATACAGAACCGGTCATTGCGGTGCAGGGTTTGCGCAAAACCTATGGTTCAACCCTGGCGGTCGATGGCATTGACCTGGTGGTTTACCCAGGGGAAGTAGTGGGGCTGATTGGCCCGGACGGGGCGGGCAAAACCACCACCTTTCATATTCTGGCGGGGGTGATGGAGGCTTCGGCGGGAGAGGTCAGGGTGTTGGGTCAGTGGCCTCGCCACGCCCGGTTGCAGACCGGTTACCTCACCCAGCAATTTTCCCTCTATCTGGACTTAAGCTTAGAGGAAAACCTGCGCTACACGGCGGGGCTGCGTCGGGTGCCTACCGCTCGCTACGAAGAACGGCGCGATCGCTACCTGGCGCTGATGGGCTTGGCCCCCTTCAAAGCTCGCCTGGCGGGTCAGCTTTCGGGGGGCATGAAACAAAAGTTGGCCCTCTGTTGCGCGCTGGTTTCTCAGCCTCAGATTTTGCTACTGGATGAACCCACCACCGGCGTCGACCCCGTCTCTCGCCGGGAATTCTGGGATGTGCTTGCGACCCTGGCGGCCACCGAAGGCACCACCATCGTGGTGGCTACCCCTTACCTGGATGAGGCGGAACGCTGCGATCGCATTGCCCTGATGTACAGGGGCCAGATCCATCAAATCGGTACCATTCAGGAACTACGGGATAGCCTGGGCCTGCATCGCCTGGAGGCCCACCTGGCTAGCGTGCAGGACCTGGATCGGGCTGCCGCGACACTGCTGAGTCAGAATCCCCCGAACCAACCCCCGACGATTGCCGATGTGCAGACCTTTGGCGATCGCCTGGATGTGTTGGTATCCGAGGTCGAGGGTGGGATAGCGGAGCTGCGATCGCGTCTGGCAGCCCAGGCCATCCCCTTGACCAGTCTCGAGGTTTTGCCCCCTACTTTGGAAAATGTCTTCGTCACCCGTCTGCGCCAACACACGTCCGATCCGCCCTTTATCCCTTTCCCGACGCCCCGTGTCCCGCGCCCCATGCCCCCGCTTGCCATCGCCGCCACTCACCTGGGCAAAACCTTTGGTGATTTCCAGGCGGTCCAGGGTGTCAACCTGGAGATTCGCTACGGGGAAATCTATGGTCTCCTGGGGGCCAACGGGGCAGGTAAAACCACCGTCATCAAAATGCTTTGTGGCCTGCTAGCCCCAACCAGCGGCACCATGGCTCTGGCTGGTCAAACGGAAAATTTGCGGGGGGCCGCGATTCGGCAGCGGTTGGGGTACATGAGCCAGAAATTTACCCTCTATGACGATCTGACGATTCGCCAAAACCTAGAGTTTTATTGCGGCGTGTATGGAATCCCGCGGTCCCAGCGCGGCGATCGCATCGCCTGGGTGCTAACCACCTGTGGCCTGGCCGATCAGGATCAGCTGATCACCGGTCGCTTGCCCCAGGGTTGGAAACAGCGGGTCGCCTTTGGGGCATCGGTGATGCATGAGCCGGAAATCCTGTTTTTAGATGAACCTACCTCCGGTGTCGATCCCCTGGCTCGACGGCAGTTTTGGCGGTTAATTGAAGACCTGGCGCGGCGAGGCACCGCCATTTTAGTCACCACCCATTACCTAGAAGAAGCCGAACACTGTAACCGTATGGGCTTTATGGTAGCCGGGGAGCTAGTGGCCCAGGGTTCACCCCGGGACATTAAAGCCAGCCAACCGGGGCAACTAGTTGAACTGGTGGTGGATCCGATTCCGGCGGCGGCGGCCTACCTGAAGGGAGTGATGGCCCCCTGGCGGGTGTCGGTTTTTGGCGATCGCCTGCATGTGGTGGTCGATCACCCGGAACTAGCGCTTCCCCGCCTGCAATCGCAGCTACAGGCCGCGGGATTGCAGTTGCGTAGCCTGCGGCCAATTCCCTTCACCCTGGAGGATGCCTTTATTGGCCTGGTGCAACGTCAGGAGACGGGGCCATGAAGCGAGTGTTGGCCCAGGCGGTGAAGGAGCTGAGTCAGTTTTGGCGCGATCGCCTGACGGTGGCCCTGGCCATCGTGCTACCCCTGTTGACGCTGTTTATCTTTGGCTTTGCGATTCGCTTAGAAAGCCAGAATCTGCCTCTGGTCATTCAGGATCTGGATAATAGCCCGCGCAGTCGGGCCTACATCGAGCAACTTTTTGCCACCAACCAATTTAAGCCGGTGCCCTGGCCCCAGGGGCTAACTCCCGAAGCCGCCCTAGACCAGGGCCAGGCCCGCGCTGTAGTGGTAATTCCGCCAGATTTTCAGCGACAGATGATGCGAGGGGAGACTGCCACCGTGCAGGTGTTGATTGATGGCACCGATGCTAATAACGCCCGCTTTTTGCAAAATGCCCTGCGGGCGACCACCCATGCCTTCAATCAGGCTATGACCTCCCCCCAACGCCCTCCACCAGTGGCCGCCGAGACCCGGCTATGGTTCAACCCCGGTCGCCAGGAAACCCTATTTATTGTGCCGGGGGTCATGGGGGTGGTGTTATGGGTATACCCTTCCCTGCTGGCCGCCATTGCCATGGTGCGGGAGAAGGATCGGGGCACCATTATTCAGGTCTATGCTTCGGATCTGAGGGCGGAGGAATTGCTGCTTGGTAAGGGGTTGGCCTACCTGGCGATCGGGGGGGTGGAAGCCCTAGTGGTCATTGGGCTGGGGATGGGGATCTTTGGCCTGCGATGGGCTGGAGATCCCCTTCCCTTTTTGCTGGGCACACTGGTTTTTTTAGCAGCGGCGGTGATGTTTGGCCTCTTTATCGGGGTGCGGGCCAACAGCCAAAATGTGGCCGTGCAGGGGGTGGCGTTGATTGGCTTTTTGACGGCCCTGCTGCTGTCAGGGTTTATCTATCCCCTGGCGAATATTCCCTTTCCGCTGTCTTTGATTTCCCATATCGTGCCGGCCCGGTACTATATCGAGCTCAGTCGCAACACCTTTGTCCGCGGTAGCGGCTGGTCGGGGGTGTGGTGGCAGGTGGCTATGATTGTGCTACTGGGATGGCTGCTGTTTAGCATCGCCCGCCGCCTGTTGCGGCGCATGCAATTGCCCGATTGAAATCAGCCCCTGAGGATGACTGGATCGGTGGCTGAAAACCTGATCAGGTCTTGATCGGAGCAGGCTAACTGGCGACAGGGGATGCGATCGGCCAGAACCCCGGTGGCCAACTCACCGGTGTAAACCTCAAGGGTGGCATCGGCGGGGGCTTTAAATAGAAACCGATGCCCGGGGCTGAGCACCCTTTCCGACAACCAGGTCGACTCGCTGACCACTCGCACCACCTGAATCAGGCTGGTAGCGTTGACGTAAAAGCAATTCAACGACTCTGTGCTGGTTTGGGTTTGCATGGTTACCCCGTTGAACTCAACATCGACCCCAATCCACTGCGGACGGTTTTGGTAGCCGGTTTGGTAGCTGGTTACACCTTTATTGTTGAGCAAGGGCCGCTAAACCTTGAAGGTCCAATATCTTTTGTTGAGGTTTGAATTGTTTCTTCATATCTCATTTCTTCATATCTCATCTGATTAGGGTTTCCCAAACCCAGTCTCTGGCGGCTCGCTGGCCGGCTGGTTGGGGTGAGTCTGGAGCCGGTCCAGGGAGATACGGGCTGCTTCAGCCACCTGGAAGTGGGCGTCCTTTTCCAGATACCGTAGGGCCGAGATGGCCTTAGGGCTGGGTAGGTGGCCCAGGGCCTCGGCCAGGCGCTGGCGCACCAGCCAATCGGGGGACTGGGCAAACTTGAGGATGTCCTCCAGGGCGGTGAGGTCGCCAATCTCTCCGATCGCGGCGATCGCCGCCTGCTGCATGACGGCCTCATCGCTCTGCAGCGCCTGCACTAGGACATCGTGGGCGCGGGGGTTTTTCAGATTGCCCAGGGCGACCGCCGCACTAAACCGCACCAGCCAATCGGTATCTTCGTAAAAGGCTCGCACCAGGGTTTCAAAGGCTCTCGGATCTTCTAAATAACCGAGGGCCCCGGCGGCGTCGGCGCGAATGCCGTAGTCCGGATCGGAGGTGAGTAGGTTAATTAAAATATCAAAGGATTGCTCATCGGGTTTAAGGCCCAGGGCAAACACAGCCATGGATCGAATTTGCATATTCTGGTCATGGATCATTTGCCGAATTAGCGGAGCGGCTTGGGCCGCTGGCACATCTCGCAGTGCCGCCAGGGCCAGCATCCGATCCTTGGAGTCCTGGCTTTTGAGCTGCGTGGCAATTTGGGCTAGATCCACCGAGGCCATGGTACGTCTCAGAAAATTTACAACTGTTTACATTATACAGGGGCTGGGATGGTGATCGAGGGGGCACAGCGGTACAGTCCGGTGCTGGTCGTAGGGGCAGGGGCGGCGGGCATGTTTGGGGCGATCGCCTGTGCTGAGGCGGCACCGGAGTTGGCCATTCATCTTTTGGAGGCGGGCCGAGAGCCGTTGGCCAAGGTTAAAATTTCTGGCGGTGGGCGCTGTAACGTGACCCACGCCTGTTTTGACCCGGCCCTGTTGGTACAATCCTATCCCCGTGGCAGCCAAGCCCTGCGGGGAGCCTTTAGCCGCTTTCAGCCGCGGGATACGGTGGCCTGGTTTGAGCAGCGGGGGGTGGCTCTCAAGACTGAAGCCGATG
>DVEE01000340.1 GCA_015295885.1 Leptolyngbyaceae cyanobacterium M65_K2018_010 | reverse complement strand
TGGCGCCTTTGACCCTGGCCACCCTGGCTCGTCATCCCGCCTACACCGACGCCTGCTTTTGGGAGGCCACCCAAGGACGCCCGCTGCACATCGAGTTAGGAGAGTGGGCCGAGGTGTTGGTGATCGCTCCCCTCAGTGCTAATACCCTGGCTAAGTTGGCCCAGGGGATGGCGGATAATTTACTCACGAATACGGTTTTGGCATCCACCTGCCCCGTGTTGCTGGCTCCCGCTATGAACACGGATATGTGGCAACAGGTTGCGGTGCAACGCAATGGGCAACTGCTCAGGCAGGATGATCGCTTTCACTGGGTGGGGCCAGGCCAGGGTGTGCTGGCCTGCGATCGCCAGGGCACCGGCCGCATGGCTGAACCCGAAGATATGGTGCCCTACATCTATTCCCTGCTGCACACCCAGGGCAAACGAGACCTGGCCGGTCAGCGGGTGTTGATCAGTGCCGGTAGCACGCGGGAACATCTAGATCCAGTGCGGTTTATTGGCAACCCCGCCAGTGGCAAGATGGGAGTGGCGCTGGCTCAGGCGGCCTGGCATCGGGGGGCGCAGGTGACCCTCGTGCATGGACCGATGGAGGAGGCTTTGCAAGCCCGCCTGGGGGAAATCGAGGCGATCGCCATCACCACGGCGGCGGAGATGCACCAAGCCCTGTTGACCCATCTGCCCCAGGCCGATTGGGTTTTGATGGCGGCGGCGGTAGCGGATGTGCGGCCAGCCTGGCAGGCTAGCCGCAAACTGGCCAAGGTCGACTTACCGAAGGCATTAGCCCTGGAGCCCGTGGCCGACATCGTGGCCGATCTAGCCCGCCAGCGCCAGCCCCACCAAAAATTAATTGGTTTTGCGGCCCAAACGGGGGAGATTATCCCCCCGGCGCTGGAAAAGCTGCAGCGCAAAGGGTTAGATGCGATCGTGGCCAATCCCATAGACCTAGCTGAGAGTGGCTTTGGTCGCGATCACAACCAAGCTGTGCTGCTGGGGCGAGATGGGGTGCAGGTGGAAATTCCTCCCTGTACTAAGTTGGCCATGGCCCACCGGATTTTTGATGTCTTGGGCGAACCTGACCGGTTCCCCCCCCCAGACTGACCCAGCTAGGCTGGTCCTACGCCGTCCGGGTGTCAGCCGTTGCGACAAGCCCTCTGCGATAATAGGGCTGTTAGCAGTAAGAGCTTCTCCATGGCGCTTCCCTTCCTTCGTTCCGAGGTGATTCAACTGACGGCCTATACGCCCCATCCGGGGGAGGCTACTCCCTCATCGACAGGTGCCATCGATCACCTGGACACCAATGAATCTCCCTACGATTTACCGCCAGCGCTGAAGCAA
>DVEE01000308.1 GCA_015295885.1 Leptolyngbyaceae cyanobacterium M65_K2018_010 | reverse complement strand
CTATGCCTAGTCTCTAGCCTGGGTCAGATTCCTAGGAAATCGCCAAGGCGGCGGTCTGTGCTCCATGCAGGGGTGGTTCCGGGCTGGGCACCTGGAGGATATCGGTTAACAGGGTGCTGGGGGGCAAGTTGTGGGGCCAGGCAAAGGCATGGCGGAAGGCCGCTTCCTGACAGGTTTGCAGGGCATCGAAGCCAATTACATCCTGGGTAAGCAGGTTTTCGTACTCGAAGGGAAGCCGCACATTATGGAGGCCGGCGTTGTCCGTGCAGATGGCGATATCGACCCCGGCCTCGAAGCAGCGATCAAAAACTTCTTTGAGTTGGTGGATTTCGCTCAGGGTGCCCGTTTTCAAGTAAGTAGTGGGGCACACCTCAAGGCACTGTCCCCGGGCGGCCACTTCCCGCAGGAGTTCTGGATAGCGCAGGGGAATCTGGATGCCATGGCCAATGCGCATTAGGTAGGGGAGTAGGGCCGGGTGGCAACCTTCGACGGTTTCGTAGAGATGGCCGGTGGTTTTTAGACCCAGGCTTTGGGCCCGTTGGTAGAGTTGGATGAATTCCTCCAGGCGATCGCCGTACTGGGCGTCCCCCCCGGCCACGTCGACGGCACAGACATAGTCGGGATACTGGGCTGCCAGCTCGACAATGGCTTGATTGACTGCGTAGGGTAAGCGGGAATGCATGCAGAGAATTTGCCGGGTGACGATGGGGTATTCTGGCTGCTGGCTGGCCTGTCCGACAATTTCAACAATCTCGGCCATGGCCTCAATGCGCTGATTTTGCGGCAAGTGCTCCGGAGTTCGCAGGTAGGGAGTGTAGCGTAGTTCCAGGTAGGCCAGGTTCTCAAAAATATAGGCTCCCCGAATCAGACGGTAGATAAAGTAGGGCAGGGCTTCGTGGGTTTGCACACTTTCTACCAGGGTGTGTAACTCCAGATACTCCGCCAGGGTATTGCGAGGCTGGGTATAAAACTGTTCAAAGGCACCGTAATCGGGAAACCGGCTCGACAAATCGGGACGGTTACGTTCGAAGTAGCGCCATAGCACCCGAGGCACTACAGAGCCCCCCAGGTGGCGATGGAGTTCAGCGTATAAGCTCATAGCGACCTCTGTTAAAAAGCGGAACGTTGATCGGTAACGAACGGCACCACTGTTAACCCGTCACCCCCATCCCCCTGGGCAAGCCTGGCTGGGATATCGAGTTCAAAAACCCATAGGAAGCTACAGTTTTATCTTTTCTAGCCTAAATTTTCTAAACTAGCCATAGGCGTGGGCGGGAGCCCCAGGGGGATGCGATGAACCTGGCCCCGAGGGGGTCACGGGTGCAAAGTCGGTTCGGCAATCATGCCGGCAATAAATTTTCGGCAATTGTTAACATTATGCCCCAGAGGGGGATGCTAGCCTGTAGGGAAGACGTTTCACTAAGGCCGGAATCATGGTTGCTATACCCGATGCGATCGCACCCTCTCAAGAGTCAGCGGGTGCTGCCGGGAAAAGCCGCGTGGCGGTGTTGCTGATGGGCTACGGCGAGGTAGAAAGCTACGACGATTTTGTCAACTACAACGAGCAAGCCCTCAACCTACTGACCGCTAAGTTCGCGCCCGTGCCGACCTGGATCTATCCACCCCTGGCCAAGTTGCTGGCGATGTTTGACCGACACGAATGGAGCCACCAGCACGGCAATTTTATCTCGCCCCACAATGCCATTTTTGAAGCCCAGCGGGCCGGTATCGAGGCCCACCTTCAGGATCGCTGGGGCGATCGGGTGAAGGTGTTTAAGGCCTTTAACTTTTGCCAGCCCTTTTTACCCGAGCAGGTTTTGGCCCAGATCCAACAAGAGGGCTACGACAAACTACTGATCTATCCCCTGTTGGTGGTGGACTCGATCTTTACCAGTGGCATCGCCGTGGAACAGGTGAATGCCGCCCTGGCCCAACTGGCCGATGGCGATCGGCACTGGGTCAAGGGAATGCGCTACATCCCCTCATTTTTTGATGCCCCGGCCTATCTCGATTTATTGGTCAAGCTGGTGGAAGACAAGATCCAGAAGGATTTAGCCGTGGCCCACTTGCCGTCTCAGATTGGCATTGTGCTAATGAACCACGGGTGTCCCTTTGAGGCCAAGGGGTTTACCTCGGGTATTGAGGAAAGCCAGCAGCTCTATGATCGGGTGCGCGATCGCCTGATCCATAAATACCCTCTGATTTCCGTCGGCTGGCTCAACCATGATACGCCGTTGATCAAATGGACCCAACCCAATGCCGCCCTGGCTGGCCGCAACCTGATTGATCTGGGCGCCACAGCCCTCGTATTTATGCCCATTGGCTTTGCCACCGAAAACCACGAAACTCTTTTGGATGTGGAGCACATCCTGGCGGCCCTGCGTCGCCAGCGGCCCGATGTGACCTACGTGCAAATGCCCTGCGTTAACGATCACCCCGAGTTTTTGGCCATGGCCGCCACCTGGGCCGACCAACCCATTGCCGATTTACTAGAGGCCGAAGCCCTGAGCGTTAACCCCGCTCTGGCGGCGGTTCAGGCAGCCAGGGTGCCTCACCACAGCCATGGGCACCACCACCATGATCATTCCCATAGCCATGGGCATCACCACCCCTCCTAGATCCTTAGGCATCTGCCGTCTCGGGGGCCGCAGGCTGAGGTCAGCCAGCGGCGGAAACCTGCAAAGAGCCACTGGCCTGGGCACTGGAGGTTATGGCGGTTCCAAGTACAGCAGGAGCCTTACTGGATAAGCGTTTCAGCCCTCCCTGAATACCTCACGCCAGCGAGAACCGCTATATACCAAGCCCTCCTGATTACCCACTCTGGCAATCCTTTGAAAATGAGAATTTCAGGTATTTTTGTGTCAAGGGTGTTCAGTCGGACTCGATCATGAGACCGCAATCCATAGCCATAGTAATCGGGTTTTCAGCTATAGCCTGGGCAATTGGGTGTAAATCGCCTAGATTAATCGCCCTAACCCAAATTTAACCTGCTATCCTCTACCCTGACGTTGAGGTTATCCGAGTCTGCCCATGGCCAGAACCACCTTTCCCAGCCCTGAAGCCCTGCGCCGGGTGCCCTTTAGTTTGGCGGATGTGGTGGTTATTCTGGGCACCCTCACGCTGCTGGCGATTGTGGCGCGCCTGGGGATCGATGCCATGGTCACCTTTTCCCCGCCTGAGGTGACGCCTACGGTCGACTTGGACCCCCGCAAGCTGCCCTCCTACGCCGGCCGATCCACCCTGCGTATGTTTATTGCCCTAGGGTTTTCTTTTCTATTTACCTTTGCCTATGGCTATGGGGCAGCCCATAATCGGCGGGCGGAGCGGGTGATGATTCCGCTGCTGGATATTTTGCAATCGGTACCGGTTTTGGGGTTTTTATCCATCACTGTCACCGGGTTTATTGCGCTGTTTCCCGGTAGTTTGTTGGGGTTGGAAGCGGCGTCAATTTTTGCCATTTTTACCAGCCAGGTCTGGAATATGACCTTTTCCTTCTATCAATCCTTGCGGACCGTGCCTAAGGAATTACAGGAAGCGGCAGCCCTGTACGGTCTGTCGGGCTGGCAGAAGTTCATTCGGTTGGAAATACCAGCCGCTATGATTGGGCTGCTGTGGAATGCCATGATGAGCTTTGGCGGCGGTTGGTTCTTTGTCACCGAGAGCGAAGCGATTAGCGTTCTGAACCAGGAGTTTACCCTGCCGGGGTTGGGATCCTACATGGCGGCGGCGATCGCGGCGGCCGATCTGCCGGCCCTGGGCTGGGCCGTGGTCACCATGGCCGTCATCATTCTGCTGGTGGATCAACTGTTTTGGCGACCCTTGGTGGCCTGGTCCGATAAATTTCGCCTGGAGCAAAGTGCCTCTAGCGATGCCCCAGAATCCTGGATGTATGACCTACTCAAGGCGGCCCGACTACCCAGCCGGATGGGCAACGCTCTGGCTCCCCTCCGGGAATCCATTAACCAGGGATTTTCCCGGCTCACCCAGGTAAACCCCAAACCCGCAGCAGCTAACGCCCCCGAGCCTGGTAGCGATCGCCTTTTTAACGCCCTGCTGTTGCTGATAGTGGGGCTGTTGGTGGCTTGGGCCATGCATTTTATCCTTTCCACCGTAGGGTTACAGGAGGTATTCACCGCCTTTGGTTTAGGGCTGTTGACTCTGTTACGGGTGATCGTGCTCCTGCTGTTTGCTACGGTGATTTGGACACCCCTCGGGGTGGCGATTGGTTTTAGTCCTCGCCTATCGCGCCTGCTGCAGCCGCTGGTACAGTTTTTGGCGTCCTTTCCGGCCAACTTTGTGTTCCCCTTTGCCACGCTCTTTTTCATTCGCACTCATATCAGTATTGAGTGGGGCAGCATTCTGCTGATGGCCCTGGGGGCCCAATGGTATATTCTCTTTAATTCCATCGCTGGGGCTCAGAGCATTCCCTCAGACCTACGGGAAATGACCCAGGATCTTGGCCTGCAGGGGTGGCAACGGTGGCGGAAGTTAATCATTCCTGGGATTTTCTCCGCCTGGGTGACCGGTGGCATTACCGCCAGCGGCGGTGCCTGGAACGCCAGCATTGTGGCTGAAATTGTCACCTGGGGCTCTACTCAACTGACCGCCACCGGTTTAGGATCCTATATTTCGGAAGCCACCACCCAGGGCGATTGGCCCCGTATTACCCTGGGAATTGGCATGATGAGTTTATTTGTCGTTGGCCTAAATCGGTTGCTGTGGCGGCCCCTCTACCGGCTGGCGGAAGAAAAATATCACCTCTAGGGAGAGTGGCACTATGGCAGTGGCCTATAGACCGACGGCGACGGAAACCTTAATTCAGGTAGAGGGGGTGAGTAAGCGCTTTCCCCTGCCCTCTGGGAAGGGGGAGTTCACGGTGCTAGAAGGGGTCAACCTGTCGGTCTATGCCGGTGAAGTGGTCGCCCTGCTGGGCCGCAGTGGCAGCGGCAAGAGCACCCTGCTGCGGATTATGGCCGGGTTGATACCACCCAGCGATGGCCGGGTCATGAACCGGGGCCAGATCCTGCGGGGTACTAACCCGGATGTGGCTATGGTCTTTCAGAGCTTTGCCCTATTACCCTGGTTGACGGTGCAGCAAAATGTGGAACTGGGCCTAGAGGCCCAGGGAGTACGTCCGGCCCAGCGCCAACAGCAGGCCCTTGAGGCCATTGACCTGGTGGGCTTAGACGGGTTCGAAAGCGCCTACCCTAAGGAACTGTCGGGGGGGATGAAACAGCGGGTGGGCTTTGCTCGGGCCTTGGTAATGCGGCCTAAGGTGCTATTTATGGATGAACCCTTTAGCGCCCTGGATGTGCTCACCGCCGAAAACCTGCGGGGGGAAATTGACGACCTCTGGAATGCGGGGGAATTTCCGTCTGAGAGTATTTTGATTGTCACCCACAATATCGAAGAGGCGGTGTACCTGGCCGATCGGGTGATTATTTTGGGGGCTAAACCCGGTCGGGTACGGGGCACTATTACCATCGATATGCCCCGGCCCCACGACCACACCAGCGATCGCTTCAAGGCCCTGGTCAACTATATCTATACG
>DVEE01000490.1 GCA_015295885.1 Leptolyngbyaceae cyanobacterium M65_K2018_010 | reverse complement strand
GCCTGGCTTTGCCACTGGGTCAGTTCTAAAATGCGCTGGCCATCGACACTAGAGAACAGAGCAAAGCTTTGGAAGCCAGGTACCTTTTTATAGAAGGATTTACTGGTTTTAAGCAGGGCTTTGACCCCATCGGATTGAGCCTCTGGGGTAGTTTCATAGAGGGAAATAACCGCGATCGCCCCCTCATCCCCACTAAAGACCAGGGGTGAAGCCACCTTATCGGCCCAACCCGCCCCAGGCCATCCTAGGGTGGCTAGGGCTATGAGCAGAGCTACTCCCCACCCCCGCAAAGGCTTGAGTAGATCCTTGAACAGCCTCATCACTGGTGCCCCCTGCCTTCTAACTCACTATTAATCCTAAGTTCCATGACTAACCTTCTCTAGTGCCTTGCAGGGTTTAGATTGACGGGACTTTGGCCAATATCCTAGCGGCAGACTCAGAGCCACAAGTGTAAATTTCAATACGGTTTGCCCAAGAACGCAGCGGACAAACTGGGCAGCAACGCAGGTCCAATCCGGAGGGACACCCCAGCAAGGGACTGGCATCCAGTACCGGCCAGGAGACCAGGCATTTTGCCCAAGGCCAAAACCCTGCCGCCACCGCCAAACCCCGCCACGATCAAGATTCTGTTTTCCTCTTTATCTGTCAAGTTGTGTCTGAAGCTACAGAATCCCTCTGAACTTCTTTTTATAAAGAATCACAATTATTGCATTGTATACAATCCACAAAAGGGTTGGCCTTGAGAGGGGTCAAAATCATTGGTTTCCTGGCCTCAAGAAGGCTATCAGGGACTAGCCTGGGCTGCACTCCCTCAAACTGGTCGAATCATCCGATCAATCGGTGGCTCAGCCTGAAAAAGGCTATAGCAGTGGTTTTTGTAGCAAGAAAAACAAAAAAACTCCTATCGGCTTGCCATTCTTGCAGGGGTAAGACTTGGTTAGGGGTTTTAGGACAACTTTATTAATTCGACCATTTTTGGAGGATACATGTCACAGGCAGACTACGAAGGTTCTATCGAGGACGTCATGCATGACGTGGCCGACGATAGTGACACCGTTGAATACAACATGGGGCTACTGTACGGTTTGAATGAGAAGCCCCCGGTTGCAGAGTCGGCTCTAGTAGCCTTACAGCACGTTCTAGCCTCCTTTGTGGGGATTGCCACCGCTCCCCTGCTGATTTGTGCCGCCCTGGGTGTGGATGCCCTGAATACCAGCTTCATTATTAGTATGTCGCTGTTCGCCAGTGGAATTTGTACCTTTATTCAATGTAAAAAGATTGGTCCGGTCGGATCGGGCTTACTGAGTTTGCCCAACGTTCAAAAGCTGCCGGAGTCACAGG
>DVEE01000449.1 GCA_015295885.1 Leptolyngbyaceae cyanobacterium M65_K2018_010 | reverse complement strand
TGGATTTCCTGCCGTCAACGGAAGGGCTGGAGGAATTCCATGAGCGACAAAGAAGCCCTCATCGTTCTGAAGCAGCGAGCCGAGATGAAGTGGTCCGATCCCAAGGTGGTCTTTCACTTCATTGAACATCTCTGCCACTATTCTCCTCGGCCCGAACGGTTACAGGCCTGTTCACTGGCTGGAGTGGAGCAACCGCCTGAGGTTCCAACATTCCATGGCTTGAATACCCTGGAGCAACCGTTCTGACCCCCAGGGTTCAGGGTTAGGCGGGTCTGGGGCACCCCTAGGTTTTGCCACAAATAGGTTTTGCCGCAAACTTGGTAACGGCATCACTTAGGGCTACAGTTGAAAGAAGAAAGCCCAATCGGCCCCGTTGTGAGGAACCAGGAATTATGAGCAGCCATGGGATGGAGCTTGACTTGAGCAGTGCAGAGGATAGTGCAACGGTCGATTTGGATCGCGCATCCTACGTGGAAACCATTGAGGCCGTCATCGCCAGCCTAGACCAGGGAGATGGACCCAGGGTTAGCAAAAATGACGAGGGGCATCTTTGGACCTTTAAGTACGGCAGCGTAGATGTTTTTGTCCAGCTGACCGGCGAAACCGAGGCAGATACCCTCACCGCCTGGTCTCCGGTACTGACCTTGCCCGCCCGGGATGAACTGCGACTGATGAAGCATCTGCTAGAAATGAACTGCAATCAGACCCTGGAGGCTCGCTTTGGCCTGTCGGGCAACCAAATTTTGGTGATTGCCAGCCGTATTTTGCAGGATATTTCTGCCGCAGAAATTTCTCGCTTGATGACCATTGTCGCGACCATAGCCGATGATTCAGACGATGCTCTGCGGGCCGAATTCAGCCTGACCTAGGCGGAGGGGATGCTAGGGGCCTCAATGGGGCAACTCATCGGTCACGGTGCGGGCAATGGAGGGCAACTGAAGCCCTGGCGGGTATTGGCCTTCGTCCTTAATGCGTTGAATCACCGCTGTGGACACTCGCAGTCCCAGGCGATCGGCCAGGGCCCGAACGATATCGCCCCGATCCAGAGTGCCGCCCACGGCGTCGGCGGGAGTCAGCACCGTAATCCGCGGCAAAGCCAGCTCTTCCAGGCGGGCGATTGCTTCGGTTAAGGGTGTGTTTTCTCGCACTGAGGGAATGGTCAGCAGGGGCTGCACAATATCGTGGAGGGTTCTCACCTCCCACTCGCTCCGCTCGACACTGCGCAGAGCCTCGATACTTACCAAGCCCCGATAACGTCCTTCAGAAGCGGCGAAGTAGGCCGGCACCTGCTTTTCTTCCAACAGGTAGGTGTCAGCAAACTGGCGCAGGGTCATGCCTGCGT
>DVEE01000402.1 GCA_015295885.1 Leptolyngbyaceae cyanobacterium M65_K2018_010 | reverse complement strand
TTGGGTCAGGTAGGGGCTGAGATCCAGGGAGGTGAACCCCGGCCGGAGGGATTGGGGCGCCTGGTCATTGATGGTGATGGTGCCCTGCAGCACACCATTGGCAGGGGCCGTGACGGTTAATCGGTGGCGTTCCCCCAGGGAGGACCGACTCAGGCTAATGGTGTTGACCTGGCGTTGGTAGGCTCCCATGATTTGGTCCGTTCCATGCCTGGACAGGAGCGCACTCAGGGATCGATAGGCGGGTTGGAACAGTTGGTTGCTACCGCTAGAGGATCCCACCATGGTGGTGGTGGCCAATAGAACCAGTAGGGCAATGCCAAGGGCAGAGGGATTGAACATAGTACGACTTCCAGGGTAAGGGCAAGGGTTCAGCCTCCTAGGGCCATCAGCCAGAGTCTTGGCTCGAACTGGTTATTCGGTTAAGAAAGTTGACTCCCATAGTAGCAACGGGGTTCCACCCTGGGTCGATCGATAAAAACCGGCAGTAGGTCCTTTAGAGAGAGGCCTAGGGAGAAACCTCTACCCCACCTACCACCGGCTAAAGGGGGCGATCGCGGTCTGCCATCCTGGGGGAGTTGAACCGCTTGGGGATCAACCCAGCCCTAGGGGGCACGTAGGCGATCGGCGGGGTTGTAGACATCCACCTGCACCCCCACCGGAACCGCCACCGTCGGCCCCGTCACCGGGTTCCTAGCGCCCGAGGACTGGCTGCTGATCTGATGCCGGCTTTGGCGCACCTGGCGGACTTCGCCGGTCCCACCCACCTGTACCTGGCGGCTGCTATGGACGCTAGTGTTCCCCACGCACTGCTGAGGAGCATCGATGACAACATCATTGCTCTGTTGAGCTGGATTCTCCCCACCGTGAATGGCCGCCTGAATAGCCACATCGGCTACCACACACTGGGCCGAGGCCGAGGGGGCGAGAGAAAGCAGGGCCCCTAGGGAAAGGAGCCCAGGCAACACATACTGAGGTTTGATCATGGCGCTAGAACGGTAAGGGTAGAGTGACTCGGGCCTACTGGCAGAGGCGAATCGAACTGTGGCTTTCGGTATAGATGCGATCGCCGTGGGGGGTAACCTGGCGACTTTGGGTTTGGCTACTGTGGGAACGCGGATAGCAAATCCCTCGATAGGGCGCTGGGGTGAACTGGGCTGAGGGCCAACCCCTAGAACCATCCGCATCGGCATTGAGCACAACCGGTCGGTCTGACAGAGTTCTAATTTGGATGGTGCCGTTCTCCCCAGTCCGCACCTGGACTCGGTCAGTGGTCACAGTAACAGCACTGGCCGATGCAACCGGCGCAGTAACCGCAAGGGCCAGGGCGGCCAGCAGAGAGGGCTTGAACATAAAGGGCATGATGATTCTCCTTCCTCCCAGAAGGGGGACGTCGTAATAGAACCGGCGACCCTGGTGGATCAGGTTTGCTGCCGCCTCCGGACTGTCAGGTTAGCCGAGGCGGCGCCACCGGGGGGCTACCTAGCCCCCACCAGGATCCAACCTAAATCGGTGCAGGTTACTGCTGCTGAACTTGCACTCCTCGCTTAGCCCCGCGGCTATTGGTTTGGCTGGGGCGAACTCGCTCTTGGATGACATTGACCTGGCTGCTTTCCTGGTAAACGCCATTGCCTTCGCCGACGATGGTGCCCCCCTGGTAGATGTCTTGCACAATGCCAGTGCTGTCTACCTGTTGGGTCGTGCGACTACGTTGAATCCGGTTGATTTGCTGGCTGCTTTGAATGGCGGCGTTGCCGTCACCCTGAATGTAAATATCTTGAGTGCCTTGCTGAACTACGGCCGTGTCCGCGCTGGCGGGCAGAGCCACTGCACCAAAGCCAACAACGCTCAGTAGACCCAAAACAGAAATGTGCTTAAACATGAAAGAATCCTCGATAAATACAATGTCAAATGATCGGTAGATTGCGACTTTAAGTACTTGGAAGGCGATGGGAGCTATATGAAAATAGCCCCTATGGTGATAGCAAAAACAAGAATTTTACTAATGCCCTCTAAGTTCATTTTATTTGACTCCTGATCACCATAGTTGGTTCCCAAGAAAATCTCTTTTGGTTTCGGAATGAATGGATTATTCATCCTACTTCGATAGCCTTGTTTGATAGTCTTGAGAAAGCTATCCTGGGATTGAGTCAGGCTGCAAAACGCCCAGGTCAATGAGGGCTGATTCTGCTTTCCTTGAGCCTCAAAAAAGAGGGACTAACGCTTGGTTAAGAATGGATAGCCAACCTTAGTCATCCTCACAATTATCCCCACGATTCTGCCCTCTCCTGGAGTTGCTACCCTGCTTTTGAGCACGGCGGCCGTTGTCGCTATCTCGACTTTGGGAAGCCCGGGTTTGGCCCGCCCGTTGTCCAGGTTGATCAACCCGTTCTTCTCGGTTTACCTGGGTTGACTCTTGGCCAACCGAGTTTCCTGAACCTTCGATACCCACGGCTTGATAGCTGTCTTGGCTGGTAGCCCTTTGGGCATTATTGGTTCGCCCCCGTCCCAAGCCAGGATGGCTAACATTGACCTGATTAATCACCTGAATAACCTGGTTGTTGTCGCCATTAATCGTAGTGGATTGGGTGGTTGACTGTACCGTTGCCGTATTAGCCAAGGTAGGCAAAGCGAAGGCGCTAATGGCCGTTGCACCCAGCACACTAAGAATGCCATTGATCTGCTTCATACTGATAAACCCAAATAGCAGGTCAGCTACTTAGACCGCTTCTAGGAATCTGGGTTCCACTAGGCCTGGAACAGATGAATGAATGCCATGAAAATGATTTTTTCCACAAACTAGCTTTGACAGTTCGAGCCTTCTAAGGTTCCTGAAAACCCCAGAAAAAGACATTCTTTAACGACTTTTAACTTCGGACTTAAAGCTTCAAATAAGCTTTGACGAGATCTGTTTTTAAGGTTTCCTGGATTTCGGATGCGGCGGACAAACTTTACCTGACTTTTATACTTTGGTCCCGTCAGTAAAGTTTTGGTAAAGCAGCGGCTCATCCTAGACCCTAGGGCCGCTAACCGGACTAGGCCGCTGGCCCCGGAGAACAGCTAGCCTTGTCTGGGGACCCTAGCCTGACCCCTGGGTGGGGCGTTCGCCGCTTGCGGCTATAGCCAATGTTCAAAGGGGCCAGCAAATTGCTCCAGGGATAGGCTATGTATGCGGCTATCCTGGGCGGCGATCGCCCGATCTGCCACAGTGTTGTAGCCCCAGTCAGCCAGGAAAAGCTGGACATCCGCCAAATCAGGCTGACGCTCCACCGTTTGTAGGGCCTTCAAGCGATCTTCCACAAACCAGAGTCGGGGGGACTGACCAGCGTGCAACTCTTGGAGCTGTTGCAGGGTCGCGTACTTGGGCTGCTTGATTTCCTTACCCAGAATGCGATCGGCGGCTAGGGTCAATCCCTGCTGGGCCAAGAGCTGCTGGATAAAGCGTCCCTCTTTGGTGGAGATAATGATAGGTTCTACCCCCTGGGCCAGGGCTTGTTGGATCCGATCCAGGACTCCAGGGTAAAAGCGGTGTAGGGCTAACCAGCTATCTAGGTCCTGGGAAATCCAGCGATCGCGCACGCCATCCACCGCCTCGGCCAAGGTTTTCGACTCCACCCCGGCCTGGTCTAACAGTTGCGGTACCCACGTCGGCCAGTGAGCCAAAATCTCCCCATCGGCCACCCCCGTCAGCAATCCATAGAGCACCAGAGGCATTTCCCAGCCTGTTTCTACCACTGGGCGAAGGGGGTAGAAACGCTCGGCTAGCCCCTCTGGGTAGTCCGGGGAATCGGGCTGGAACACCTCCAGATAGGCCCGCCAGGCGGTTTGGAAATACTCCAGCAGGCCATCGCAGACCACACCGTCAAAATCCAGGGCCAGGATGGTAGGGGCCGTCATGGCATTAGGCCTCCTGGGGCGCCGTGGCCTGTTGACGAATTAATTTCTGCACCGCCATCAGGGTACGGTTTAGTTCCGGCCCCCGGTAGCTGGGATGAGCCACAAAGGCCTGCTGTTCTTGCTCTAGCATCAGCACATCTTCGCGAATCAACCGGCGCAGGACAAAGCTAGCGGAATTGGTAAAGCTTTTCTTGAAGAATCGCCGTACCGGTAGAGGGGTTTGGTGCAGCTTAGGAAATTGCTGCAGGGAGGTGAAGTGCAGCAGGTAGGCGCGGGTCCGGGTTTCATCTACCGGGCCAAAGAGGCAGTACAGCTTAAAATCCTTGCCGAGGGTGGCTACCCAATGGGGGTAGTGGTAGTACACATCCAGCGGTTCCGGGTGGAGCTGGCGCAGGGCGGGAATCAGCAATTGGGTCGCCGACCAAAGTTTATCGATGCGGTAGTAACTCTCGGCGTCGTAGTGGGCGTGGACTCGCTGATCGTCTCCGTGGAGGTTGCTCAAGACTGGGTTGGCCCAGACCTGGGCAGCCCCGTGCAGGTGACCGTGGTACATGTCCATCAAGTTCTCGATCAAAAACGAGTAATGGGCTTGCACATCGATCACCGCCGATGAACCGATAAAGTTGAGGTGGTCCCATTCGGGCACGCCCAGTAGGGGCCGCACCTCGGCCAGGGCCACCTCGCCAGGAAACAGCCAGATAAAACCATCCTGTTCCTTCACGGGATAGCGACGCAGACGGCAGGTGGGTAGCTTCTGTTGGGGTTCCAGGTAGGGAATATGGGCGCAGCGGCCATCAGGGGCAAACTGCCAGCCATGGTAGGCGCAGACCAGATGATCGCCCTCCACTGTACCCTCGCTGAGCTTTACCTGGCGATGGGGACAGCGATCTTCTACAGCCACCACCTGGCCCTGGCGATCGCGATAGAGCACAATGGGTTGATGCCAAAGAGTCACCCCTAGGGGCTTGGCTCCCAACTCCTGGCTTTGGGCCACCACATACCAATGGTTAGGGTTGATGCCCAAGCCTCGTAGGGACTTGGCCTGGGACTCTTCCGCCTGGCCATTATCTTCCGCCACCGCCGTCAGGGCTTGAAGGTCAATTAAATCCATCTGTAGACTCGCTTGATAACAGTGGTTTGATAGGGGTTCCCCCGGGCATGAGGTGCGATCTAATACCCTTAGATTTTCAGTACCCCTTCCGGATTTACCGACAGAATTGGGCGGCGTTGTACCCCCTCGCCCTGAAGGATGGCATTGGCGGCCAGCAGGCCGCTGCTCACCGCCCGCTCCATCAGACCGCAGGGGAAAGGCATGCGCACCCAGTCGCCGGCAAATAGCAGGTTGGGAGCCTGGGTAGTGGTTTGGGGCCGATTAGCAAAGCTGCCGGGGGGGAACCCAGCAAAGTTTTTCTGGTTGACCAGTTGCCGGTGTAGAACCTTGGCCCCCTGCAGGGAGGGGACAATCTCGTAGAGCTCGGCCTCAAAGGTATCGAGCAGGTCTGCCTGGGTGGGAAATTCCCTTTCCTTATAGCAGTAAGCATGGAGCTCAACCACACTGCCCCCGGTCCGCTCAGCCCAGGCCATGTAATCCTCCTGGATGCGGTGGTAGAGGGTGATGCTGTCAGTGAGGCGGTAGCGGGTCAAAAGCCTGGGTTGGGGGCCAAGATAGG
>DVEE01000441.1 GCA_015295885.1 Leptolyngbyaceae cyanobacterium M65_K2018_010 | reverse complement strand
TTTGACGGCTTCGGACATTTCCTGGGGTTCTTTCACGACCATCATCTTGATGACGCGAATGTAGTAGTAAATGGAAATGACACTGGTAACCAGCCCCACCAACACCAGACCGTAGGCCCCGGCCTGCCAACCGGCCCAGAAAATGTAGATTTTGCCAAAGAAGCCTGCCAGCGGTGGAATACCCCCCAGGGAGAGAAGGCATAGGCTGAGGCCCAAGGTAAGAAGCGGATCCTTTTGGTAGAGACCACTGTACTCACTAATTTGATCCGTGCCCGTGCGGAGGGCGAATAAAATCACGCAGGTGAACCCACCCAGGTTCATAAATAGATAAACCAACAGGTAGTAGACCATGCTGGCATAGCCAGCATCCGTACCGACCACCAGACCAATCATTAAAAATCCTGCTTGGCCAATGGAAGAATAGGCTAACAGGCGCTTCATACTGGTTTGGGCCAGGGCCACCACATTACCCAGCACCATACTCAGGATAGCCAGCGCCGTAAATACAAAATGCCATTGCTCTGACACCAGGGGAAAGGCCGTGACCAACAACCGAATGGCCAGGGCAAACCCTGCGGTTTTAGATCCCACTGAGAGGAACGCCACCACCGGGGTAGGAGAGCCTTCGTAAACATCGGGGGTCCACTGGTGGAAGGGAACCGCCGCAATCTTGAAGGCAATTCCAGCGATCACGAAGACCAGCGCAACCACCAGCCCGATTGGCGCTTCACCATTGTTCATGGCCAGGTGAGTCGCGATCGCCGTCAACCGAGTTTCCCCACCGGAGAGACCGTACAGCAGAGAGGAGCCGTAAAGAAAAATAGCCGAACTAGCCGCCCCAATCAGGAGATACTTAAGGGCCGCCTCATTGGAGCGGGGATCCCGCTTCATGTAGCCAGTCAGCAGATAGGAGGCAATACTGAGGGTTTCCAGGGAAACAAAAATCATCACCAACTCATCGGCCCCGGCTAGAAACATCCCTCCCAAGGTAGCGGTCAGAAGAATGACCAGGAATTCAGCCAGGGAAGTTCCGGACTGCTCTACGTAACGGATGGCCATCGGCACGGTCAAAGCCACGGAAAGAGCGATAATGCCTCGAAATACGATGCCCAGGTCATCCCCGTTGAAGCCTCCTAAAAAGCTGATGGGGTTGGTAGCTCCCCATTGAGCAGCTAGGGCGACCACCGTGGCTAGGGATCCAAGTATGGCGGCATAGGGCGTCCAGACAGAGGAAGATCGGCCCTGAATCAAATCGCCAATTAAGATGATCAGAATAGTGATGACTAAAATGCCCTCGGGCCAGATGATTCCAGCATTCAGCTGGGCTCCCAGGCTAGCAACATCCATGATCCCCTTCCCCCGAAACTATACGTTACAAATGCAATATCAGGCATCTTATCCTGTCAGAGCCCTAGGTGGTTAGGTTTTGGCCCGATTGGTCATAGTCTTTTGAGGGTATAGATATAGGAAAGGGTGATAGCTCGGTAGATTTAGACTAGACGATGGTCAACGGGCTGGTCTATCTATAAGCTAAGGTGGGTAAAACCCCTAACCCAACCTTATCCTGGCATCGCCCCTCGCCCAAGGCCCAGGGGCGCTGTTTCATAGACCACTGAGGTCTGCCGTTCCTCCCTGCTAGGTGGCCCCAGGTCCAATCCATTGGCGGCCCCCTAGTTCAAGGGCGCTGCCGCGGGGCAAGCTAATCCTAACTCCAGACCCCGTCCCGCCATGACTGTGCTAAATCACGCCTAACCAGCCCTATGTCGACCCTTGTTATTGTTGAATCCCCTACTAAAGCCAAAACGATTCGCAACTTTCTGCCCGATGGGTATCGGGTGGAAGCGTCTATGGGCCACGTTCGGGATTTACCCCGTTCGGCCAGCGAAATTCCGCCGGAGGTGAAGGGGGAAAAGTGGGCCCAGTTGGGGGTAAACCCAGAGGCTGATTTTGAACCCCTCTATATCATTCCAGGGGATAAAAAGAAGGTCGTTAAGACCCTTAAGGATGCCCTCAAAGAGGCCGATGAGCTGGTTTTAGCTACAGACGAAGACCGCGAAGGCGAAAGCATTAGCTGGCATCTCCTCCAGGTACTCAATCCCAAGGTGCCGACCAAGCGCATGGTCTTCCACGAAATCACCCAGGAGGCTATCCAAGCGGCCCTGGAGAACTGTCGCGACATTGACGACCAACTGGTGCATGCCCAGGAAACGCGACGGATTTTAGATCGCTTAGTCGGCTACACCCTATCGCCCCTACTTTGGAAAAAAATTGCCAGCGGCCTATCCGCCGGTCGAGTTCAGTCGGTGGCGGTGAAGCTCATCGTCCATCGGGAAAAAGAGCGGCGAGCCTTTCGGAAAGGCTCTTACTGGGACCTGAAGGCCACCCTGAAGCAGGGGGAGAATGCCTTTGAAGCAAAACTCTACGCCCTAGCTGGCCGACGTCTGGCCAACGGCAGCGACTTCGATGAGGCAACTGGCCAGATCGCGGCTGGTCGTGAGGTGGAACTGCTGGATGAGGCCCAAGCCCGCCACCTGCAGACCCGTCTGCAAGCTGGGGTATGGACCGTCAGTAACGTGGAAGAACGGCCCCATACCCGCAAACCGGCTCCCCCGTTCACGACTTCTACCCTGCAGCAGGAAGCCAACCGCAAGCTACGGCTGTCCGCCCGAGACACCATGCGGGTGGCCCAAAACCTTTATGAACAGGGCTACATCACCTACATGCGGACCGACTCGGTACATTTATCTCAGCAGGCGATTGAAGCCGCCAGAGCCTGCGTAGCCGCTAAGTATGGCACCGAATACCTCAGCCCTAAGCCTCGTCAGTACGCCACTAAGGCTAAGGCAGCCCAGGAGGCCCACGAGGCTATTCGGCCTGCGGGTAGTAGCTTTAGAACCCCCAGCGAAACAGGTCTGACGGGCCGAGAGGCCGCCCTCTACGATCTGATCTGGAAACGAACCATTGCCAGCCAAATGGCAGAGGCCCGCCAAACGAGCATAACCGCTGCCATTGAGGTAGAGGAGGCGGTCTTTCGCGCCACGGGCAAGCGTATCGACTTTCCCGGTTTCTTTAGAGCCTACGTAGAGGGTTCCGACGATCCGGAAGCCGCCCTGGAAGATCAGGAGGTGTTGCTGCCCGCCCTGACTCCAGGGGATGCCCTGTCCTGCACCGATCTAGAGGCCATTGGCCACGAAACCCAACCCCCGGCGCGCTACACCGAAGCCACCCTGGTGAAGGTGCTGGAGAATGAGGGAATCGGCCGCCCCAGTACCTACGCTACGGTGATTGGCACCATCATTGATCGGGGCTACGTGCGATTGGTCAATAACAGTTTGATTCCCACCTTCACCGCCTTTGCGGTCACAGCTCTGTTAGAACAAAACTTCCCTGACTTGGTCGATGTTCATTTTACGGCCCGCATGGAGCAGACCCTGGACGATATTTCGACTGGGGAGGTAGATTGGCTGCCCTACCTCAAAGCCTTCTATGCTGGGGATCAAGGTTTAGAACACCAGGTCCAGGCGCGGGAAACTCAGATAGACCCCACCGAAGCGCGGACGGTACGGCTCAATGGCCTGGAAGCTAAGGTTCGCATTGGCCGTTACGGTCCCTACATTGAACTTGACCATGGCGAAGCCTCGGTACGGGCTTCGATTCCCCCCGATGTCCCCCCCGCAGATCTGGATGATGCCCAAATTGAGCGGATCATCAAGCAAAAAATTGAGGGGCCCGATAAGGTAGGGTTGCATCCGGAAACGGGAGAACCTATTTTCCTCCGCATTGGTCCCTACGGTCCCTACGTTCAGTTGGGCGAAACCACAGACGATAATCCTAATCCCAAGCGCGCTTCCCTACCGAAGGGCCTCCAACCCGAGGATGTTACCGTAGAAACGGCTGTTGGTTTGCTGACCTTACCCCGCACCCTGGGGCCGCACCCAGAAACAGGAGCACCCATTAAGGCCAGTCAGGGGCGATTTGGCCCCTACATCGTCCATGACCAGGGTAAGGAGGGTCGTTCCCTGAAGGCTGAGGATGACGTCCTGACGGTGACCCTAGAGCGGGCTTTGGAACTGTTGGCCCAACCCAAGGCTGGCAGAGGCCGTAGGAAGGCCGAACCCCTGAGAGAATTGGGCCCCCACCCAGAGGATGGCGAGGTGGTGGCTCTGTTTAATGGGCCCTACGGCCACTATGTTAAGCATGGCAAGGTAAATGCCTCAGTGCCAGAGGGGGTCGATATCGATGCGGTGAGCCTGGAGCAGGCCTTGGACTGGTTAAACGCTAAGGCCAGTAGCAAAACCAGCAGGTCTCGGCCATCTAAAGCCGCAGGCAGCCAAGACAAAGCCCCTAAAAAGGGACGTTCTGTGCGGTCTGGAGGCAAGAGCCAAACCACCAAAACCGCCGCTACTCGCAAAGCGTCGGGGGCCAAGCGGACGACCAAAACCAGTTCCACAAAAGCTTCAACCTCCCGTAAATCGTCAGCTCGCCCTGGCGATGAAGCAACCTGACGGGGGGACTTTCCGGTTTACCCCTGGATTTGGCTAACCGCTCGCGGTGGTGATGGGCCTAGCCGGCATCCCTGACAACAGGGGTGACCCGGCTAGTTACGGCTGGCCAGGGGATCCAGAGACCAGTTGAAATCCCAGGGATGGTTTTCAAGTTCCAGGTCGGTGAGCTCGTGCTGCTTGATAAAGGTTTCAAACTGGGCCATTAACTCAGGATCACGCCAACCCTGTTCCACCTCTGCCCACATAATGTCTAGGGCCTGCTGCACCATCAGAGCGGGTTTATAGGGGCGGGAATGAACCAGGGCATCAAAAATATCAACCAGTTGGAAGATTTGAGCCAGTTGGGGAATGGCCGACCCCACTAACCCATCGGGGTAACCGGTGCCATTCCAACGTTCGTGGTGGTGTCGAATAATCGGTACCACGCCGCGCATGGTGCGCAAGGGCCGACAAATGTTTTCGCCGATCAGGACATGCTGCTCCATGATGGCTCGTTCATTCGGTTCGAGGGGGCCCGTCTTGAGTAAAACCCCATCGGGAATACCCACCTTGCCAATGTCGTGAAGATAGGCACCCCATACCAGGTTCCGAACATTGAGAGGAGATAGCCGTAAATATTCCCCAAAGGCTCGAACCAGTTTGGCCAGGCGATCGCAGTGATCCCCGGTATTGGGATCTCGACTTTCGATGGTCCGAGCTATGGAAAAAAGCACCTTTTCCGCATGGTCAAGATCCTCGTTGAGGCGCTTTTGGTGAATCAGGGATTTCACCCGAGCTGACAGCTCTAACTGATCAAAGGGCTTAGTTAGAAAATCATCACCCCCGGCTTCTATCCCCTTCAGGCGCGATTCGCGATCGCCCAGGGCGGTAATGAAGATGACCGGAATTAACCGGGTATATTCATTTTGCTTCAGCTGACGGCAAACCTCAAAGCCATCGAGCCCTGGCATCATCACATCCAGCAAAATCAGGTCGGGCTGCTGCCGAGAGACTCGGCTCAAAGCACTCTGCCCACAGTCAGCCTGTTCGACCTGGTAGCCATCAACCGTGAGTAGCGCTA
>DVEE01000027.1 GCA_015295885.1 Leptolyngbyaceae cyanobacterium M65_K2018_010 | reverse complement strand
CAAATCAAAATGGGGTGGCCAAAATGCTGGACCTCCCTAGCATTGACCTCAAATTCGGCGGCGTAGTCCGCTACCGGACCTCGTAGATCCTGCCTACGCTGGGGACCAGTTCGAAACACTCCTCCACCAATGGAGTAGCCATCGGCCTTGGGAAAATTCCATAGGTAGCCGCGCTGGAGCAAACCCAGGTCAAAGTAGACCACCGGTTCTGTCGGTACCGTCAATCGGGGTTCCGCCTCCAGGGCAGCCGCGAGCTGATAGCGGCGTTGGTGAAAGCCCAGCCACTTGGCCATCGACCCTCGGGCTCCGTCGGCGGCAATCACAAAGCGCCCGGCTACGGGCCCGCGGCTGGTTTCTACTTGCCAGGCATCGCCTAGATTTTTGACCCCCTTGGCTTTGGTCGCGTCCCACAGGGTAGTCCCCTGCCGTTGAGCCTGCTGCCCAAGGAAGTGGTCAAAGATATCCCGTCGGACCATCCAAAGGGCCTGTTCCGGGGGCAGTTCTACCTCGACAGGATCGGCCAAGTTAAGGGTATAGCGCACCCGACGCACCTTCACCGAAATCGCCGGGGAAAAATCAAAGTCAAACCACTCCGCAACTTGGGGCGAAACACCGCCGCCACAGGGTTTATAGCGTGGCAGTTGAGCTGCATCCAGCAATAGAACGTGATGCCCTGCCTTGCTCAGATGGTACGCCGCCGTTGCCCCCGCTGGGCCGGCGCCAACAATGATGCAATCGTACATGGTTCAGTTCCTCGTCCCTAGGCCAACCAACCGGCTAGGGGAAACATGAGATATTCCAGGAAAAAGAGCTTCCAAATGAACTGGTAGAAGCTGGGGTAGGAGAGGGTTCCCAGCCCAGCCTGGGTTGATTCAACCCTTGCACTCAGGCCCCAAAACAGGCCTAGGGCCAAGAGATGGGAGAGGGCGAGAAAGGGGCGATGCACTCCACCTAGCCATGGTGCCGCCACGACTATGCCCAGGTAGCAGGCGGTCAGAATGCCCCGGGCCAGGTTAAATACAGTCCGCTGTCCCCACTGTACGGAAAGGGTGCTGATTCCATAGCGGCGATCGCCTTCGATGTCTGGGATGTCCTTAAACAGGGCAATGGCGATACTAAACACCAGAATAAAGCCGGTTAGGGCCCAAACTCGACCGGGCACCAGCAGCGGTTGCCCGAGGCGATCGCTAAAGTGTAAAAACAAACCTAGATTCACGACGGCACCTCGTACCGCCAAAATGCAGAAGGAGGCCCAAAAGGGAAATCGCTTCAGCCTGACCGGGGGCAGGGAGTAGGCGGTGCCAATGGCCAGACTGAGGGCCACCAGGCCAGCTAACCAGGGGCCTCCCCAAGCGGCCCAAGCCAGTGCGCCTACCCCGGCCATGGCCACTATCCACCGCCCGTCGGTGACGGAAAATTCTCCAGATGCCAGGGGCAGGTGGGGTTTATTGATGCGGTCGATTTCAATATCCTCTAGCTGATTGAGCCCCACAATGTAGAGGTTGCCGAGCAAACACGCGATCGCAGCTATTCCCAGGAACCCCAACCAGTCCCATCCCTGCGGTTGCTCCGAACCGCTCAGGGGAGCTAGCACCAGGGCCGCCAGCCCCAGCACACTCAAACTGGTGCCAATCACCGTATGGGGGCGCCAAAATTTCCACAGAGCATAGAGCCAGGCCAGGGGAGTAGCCCCTACCTGGAGTCGTGGCTGGGCTGGGGTAGGTAGGGTAGGCGGAGGGGCAAAGGGCATAAAGGGGGAGCAAGCAGCAACGGTTAACATTTTCTAGCTTATCGGTTGATTTGTCTGGGCACAAAGGTCAGCTCAATCCTGGTGGGGTGTGCCTCGCATGGCCTCGATGTCTAACCAGGTAATGATCACCCCGGCGACGGGCACAGCCAGAAAAAGGCCTAAAATCCCTGCCACCGTAGCCCCCACAATGAGGGCAAAGAACATGACCACCGGGTTGATGTCCAGGGAATCTTTCATCACGTAGGGCAGCAAAATATTTTCTTCTACCTGTTGGAGCGCGATGCAAACAACCAGGGCCTTAAGGGCTAACCAAACCCCCTGAGGCAGTAGCAGCAGGGAGATTAATCCCACGCCCAGGGTGGCTCCAATACCGGGAATCAAGTCAAATACCCCGGCGGTCAACGCTAAAAAGGCTGGGTAGGGAACTCCTAGTACGATGAAAACTACAAAGGTTGAGACCCCAAAGAAAATTGAGAGTAGCAGCCGACCCCAAAAGAAACCCAGCAAATTCCGCTGAATGACCTGGTTAAAGCGTTCTTTATGGTAAATCGGCAGGGTACTCAGCAGCCACCACCAAATCTTTGCGCCGTCTAACATCATAAACAGGGTGACAACGGCAATCAGAATAGCCACGATCACATTGGCCAGGGTCGATTGCAACAGCCCAAGTCCAGCGGTCAGCAAGGAAACGGCCTGACTTTGTAATTCCGGTTCCAACCTTTCCAGGTTCAGGGGCACACGCAGGGTCTTTAACAGCCCGTCCAAACCACTGAACCAGGGCACCATGGAGTTGGAAAAATCCTGCAGACTGGCGGTTAACTGTTGCCCCTGGGCCAGCACCGCAGCACCCAAGGTGGCAGACAGGCCTGCCCCTAACAACAGGCAACCCAAAAAAACCACTACCGCCGCTGGCCCCCGAGGCAACCAACGGCTTAGCCAGATGGCTGGATGGTGGAGCAAAAAGGCCAGAATAGTAGCGGTGACAAAAACCACCACTAACACCTCAAAGTAGCTCAACAACTGGATCAGGGCCCAACCACAGGCAAACAGTAGTAAAAAGCGAACCATCCAATTGCTGCTAACCACCGCCGGCAGTATGGTGGGGGGACCGGGGTTGGCGGGCTCGCGGCTGGCGGGTGGGGATTCCTGGTAGGGCGGGGGCAGGTCGGGCCGAGGATCCACATTTTTCATAGGCCTGATGCACTGGGCTAGGGAGATAACGAATCCTGAACTAATACGTAGGGCTGCACAATCAGGGACCGGAACGGTTTATCGGCGGCCTGCTGCCAAGTTTCTAACTGCTGGGGCGAGGGTTTGGTGATCAGCGCTTCCGCAATCCAACGGTTAACGGTCGCCACATCATCGGTAGCGATCGCAAGTCCCACGTCGGCCAAATCCAAATCCTGATCCACTAACACCAATGCTCCCCGCTCGGCGTGGGGCATCAGCCAGCGCCATTGAGCTGGGCCAATCAGGGCAGTCAGCTCTAACTTCAAATTGTCAGTCATGGGTTCAGGAGGGGTTGCCGTGGGTTGGTAACAGGCTACCAGAAGTCAGCTAGAGCGGGGCTAGGTTGGCTTCTTGGGGCTACCTAGTCCACCCGGTTGTGAATAGGCAGGAGCACCCTCGAAGCCCAGGGCAAGCCATGCCCTATCCTTAGGGTAATGATTTGGTACTCTATCTGCTGGACTTCTCCAACCGGCTTGCCCGTGCCACTGTTGACCGGATAGGCCGGAAAGGCCGCTGCCGCCAAGCTCAGTCGCAGGGCATGGCCCGGGGGCAGGACAAAGCAGGTCGGCTGCAGGGTGAAGCGGATCGGTTGCAGGCCTAGGTGATGCTCCTGACCCGAGCCAACGACCTCAGGTTTTACGGTCAGATAGCCTTGGGTGAGATTCATCACTCGCCCGTCGGTATCCAACTCTGAGACCACTGCACTGAGATCAAAACTGGGGGTATCCGCCTGGCAAAACACCTCCAGCTGAATTCCTCCCACCACCGGCAGGGGTTCCTGGAGGGGTGGGGTGGTGTAGGTCAGCACATCGCTGCGACCCTCGATCTCGCTGCGATCAAAGCAGCCGCAGGGCAGGCCGCTATGGCCCCCCAGAGAAGGAACTGGTCGCCAGGGATCGTGGACGATGACATCCTGGCCTGGGGAATTAGGGGGCGCAGTCAGCAGTTGGCCATCGTCCTGTCGCATCCCTGCCAGGCCTGAACTCCCCAGGTAAAGAGACTGCCTATCTGCCTCGGGCCAGCGATCAAACCGGCGCCAACCATTGTGGCCCATTTCAAATAGTTTCACCGGCGGCTCCTGGCCCAGGTCAGCCTGCCGCCGCCCCTTCAGAAAATAGTCAAACCACTGGATCTGCAGGTGATCGATGGGATTCTCCGCCGCTACCCCAAAGTCCCGGCTTCCCACCCGCCGCCCCCAGGGCAGGTGCCCCCAGGGGCCCACCCAAAGATGCTGGATCGCTGAACTTTGACGGACCATCTGTTGGTAGAGGCGTAAACTGCCCCGCAGGTAGGGATCATACCAACCGCCCAGGTGCAGCATGGGCAGGTCCACTCCCTCCAGATCGGGCCTGAGGCTTTGCCAATAGGCATCATTCTGGGGGTGCCGGAGCCACTCGTGGAAGAAAGAGTCGGGGGCTAGGTCCCGAAGTATTTGCGGATTGGCCGGGATCGGGTCGGCCAGGGGCAAGCGGTGGGCGGCTTGAAAGAGGTGGTGAAAGGCGGTGGCCTCGCCTCGCCGCCGGGCCGTTTCAGCCGCTAACTGAAGGGCCCAACCCAAGCCCCCTTGAAGCAAAAGGGCACCGTTTTCGTAGGCCCAGTCGGCATAGAGGTCGTAGCCGACCATGGCGGGTACGATGGTCTTTAGCGGTGGGGGTTGGCGGGAAGCCGCATAGAGCTGGGTCATCCCCTGGTAGGAAAACCCATACATGCCTACCACGCCGCTGCTATGGGGCAGGTTAGCCGCCCATAGGACGGTGGCATAGCCGTCTTCGGCCTCATGGCGAAAAAGTTCAAATTCCCCGGTGGAGGTGCCGCGCCCCCGCACATCCTGGATTACGACGATGTAACCGTGGCTGGCGTACCAAATTGGGTGGGCATAGACGACCGTGGAGGCGATCGCCCGACCGTAGGGTTGCCGCATCAGTAACACCGGAAACGGCCCCTCCCCCTCTGGCACATAGACATCTGCCTCTAGAGTGACTAATTGGTCCCGGTCAGGACCATCCGGGCCGGGCCGGGTCAAGGCCATAGACTGCTTGGCACCAACTGAGTAGGGTCCCATACCAGGCCAGGGGGGAAGACAGCTCTCCACTAAAACCGATCCCGTCGCCCCAACACCGCTAGATCCTCCTCATCCAGGGCTACGGGGGTGCCACTGCGAATCAGCTCAGCAAAGTCCTCATTGGGCACCATGATGCAGAGGGCGTAGAGGCGCCCCAAGCCAGTATTTTCAATGCGGTGAATGCCGCTAGGAGGCACCAAAATACTATCCCCCGCTTGAATGGGCACGGTTTTGCCGTCGCAGATGGCCATGCCCTCACCCTTCAGCACAAAAAACATTTCAACGGCAATCTGATGGCGGTTAGGCGGGGTTTTGCCCCCCACATCAAAGATCTCAACGCAATAGGTGAGGGACATATCGGCAATTACCGGGTCAAAGACCAAGGCCAACCGGTTGGTATCCCCAGGGCTGATGCGATAGGCCTGATAGTCCCTCGGAGATTTATGAATCGGGACTACACAACTGGTAGGGAGTGGGCAGATTAGGGTATCCATAAATCAGAGGCCAGCGGAGCAGAAAGGATCGAAGTGGGCCTGATTCAGATCCAGCTACGGTTACCAGACTGCCACGGTCTATCCAGTGGAGTATCCTTGGGTTCATAAATCCTTAGGATGCGGTAGCCATTGGTCGAGTGTACCGTCGCCCCATCGGGAGGAGTCATCTAGAGTCACCCGCAGACATAGCCAAAGCCATCAGGAAGACCTGGCTTCCCTTGCCGACCTGGGCAAAGGGGGAAGTCTACGCAAGATCTTTACAAAAAACCGCACTGAGGTGGTTTAGGTTGACGGTAAACCTAAGGGTAAGCCTGATTCAACCCTTGCCCTCCTGATGGGGCCCAGGGGTAACCTTCTAGAAACCCTATGACCGATGTTTTAATTATTGAGCCTGAGGTAGAAACCGAAGCAATCCTGGTCACGGCCTTAACCAATCAGGGTTATCGGGTGGCGACTTGCCGCCATGGCCAGGAGGGACTGGCGATGGCCGAAACCCTGCGCCCTGGGGTGATCATCTGCGCCTGGGAGATCGGCGACGGAATGGATGGTCTCACCCTGGGCCGTAGGATTAAGCAACATCCAACCCTGCATACGGTCTCCCTATTACTACTGACCGCTAAATATAACAGTGTGGATCGGGTCAAGGGACTGGAAATAGGGGCCGATGATCTGTTGCCCAAACCCGTCAATATTGAGGAACTCAACGCCCGGGTGCGGGCTGGCTTGCGGCTTCACCAACTGACCCAGGACCTGCAGCAGCAAAAGCAACGCCTGGAAGCGGAACTGGCAGAAGCAGAAGGCTATGTGCGATCGCTACTGCCGCCGGACCAAACTGGAAAAATCCCAATTCAATCCAGGTTCTTGCCCTCCCAACAACTGGGGGGGGACTGCTACGACTACTACTGGCTCGACCCCGACTATTTGGTGATGTACCTTCTAGACGTTTCTGGCCACGGCCTAGGGTCGGCCCTGCTGTCTACGTCGGTGCTAAACGTATTACGATCCCAATCCTTACCCGATGTGAGTTTCTATCGCCCCGAAAAAGTCCTAGCAGCCCTGAATGAGACCTTTCAAATGGGTGACCAGAACCAAAAATATTTCACCATTTGGTACGGAGTGCTGAACTGCGCCAACCGCCAATTGCTCTACGCCAGTGCCGGTCACCCCCCCGCCGTATTAGTGTCTGTGGGCCAGGATCAAACCATCACGACCCAACGCCTACGAACTTCGGGCCTGCCGGTGGGGATGCTACCCGATGCCAAATATAAATGGCAACTCTGCCAGGTGCCTCCCAACAGTAACCTTTATCTCTTTAGCGATGGTCTCTACGAAGTATTGCAAAGTAATCAAGAGTATGTAGGCCTGGACGCCTTTATTGACCTACTCAGCCTCGCCAAACGGGAAGACAGTATCGATCAGATTCTGCAGTCCGTGATTCAGCGGCAAGCCAGTGAAACCGCTAGTGATGATATGTCACTGATGATGGTGCACATCGATTGAGGGCGAGTGGGTCACTCCCCTCACATGGTTTGAGCCCAGCCCTTTTCCATGGCCCAGCCGTCAACCTCAGAATTTGACTGTCAGCCCAGGAGCTCCCCCAAGCAGGGCTTTAGGGGTGAAAAAGTCTGCCCAGGCTGCCCCCAGGAGGGACGATAAGGCCCAAGAAATAGACTGCCAAGCCCACTCTCCCAGGCTAGGATCGTCAATAATGAGATTACCGATGGAGGATAACCCCCATGACCTCATCCAAGTCCTCCTGGGATTTTGGCCGCTTTGTGCAGACTTTGGGCTTTTTCGATTCGATTCCTGTTGTTAGTTGGTTGCAAGCGATGATTTCGGGCTCTAAGGCACCCCACCCCCCCCAATTAAACGATGGGGTACTGTTTGACTTTACTGAGCCCGACCCCCAACAGTTGAACCTGTGGGGAGCCCTGGATGATGTGGTTATGGGGGGCGTAAGCAATAGCGCCTTTCAGGGGGGGGAGCAGGCAGCCCGCTTTACCGGGATGGTCTCAACCGATAATTCTGGAGGATTTGCTTCCGTTCGTACCCGCAACTTTGAGCCTCCCCTTAACTTGGCGACTTACCGGGGCATTGAGCTGCGGGTCAAGGGCGATGGCCAGCGCTACAAGTTCTTTCTGCGCGATCGCGAAGGCTGGGATGCGATCGCCTACGGCTATTCCTTTGACACCCAAGCCAATGCCTGGATCACCGTGCGCATTCCCTTTAGCGACTTAGTGCCGGTGTTTCGGGCCCAGTCTCAACCCCAGGCAAAACCCCTAGACCCCTCCTGCATCCGGTCCCTGCAACTAATGCTGAGCAAGTTTGAGTACGACAGAGCCCTCAATCCCCACTTTACCCCCGGGGAATTTTGCCTGCAGGTACAGACCATTGCGGCTTTCCGTTAGGGGCTGACCCCAGAAGTCGTTGCCGCCCTGGCCCCGCCCTCCTCCCTCAGCTGCTGAGCGATGGGGGCAGCGGCAGAATGGTAGGGTCCCCGACGAATGGGTACGATAGGCCTAGGGCAGGCATTGTCAGTTCATTGCGGAAGTTTTCCAATAACCTGAACTACTATGGATGGCATCTGTCCCCCGATAAGATGATTAGACACCGTAAGAGGAGTCTCCTGTGGCAAGTCATAAGATTTTGGTCATCGATGATAGTCGAGTCATTCGTATGCGAGTGCGAGACATGCTCCCCCAGGGCAACTTCGAAGTGATCGAAGCGAAGGATGGGGTGGAAGGGATGGAAGCCATTCGCGACCAACGGCCCAACCTAATTATGCTGGACTTCCTGTTACCGCGTATGAGTGGTTGGGAAGTGTTTCAGGAAATTCAGGCCAATCCCGACCTACAGCGAATTCCCCTGGTCATGATGTCTGGCCGCAAGGAAGAGGTGACCGAAAAAATGTCGGAGCCCTTTGAATACTTTGAGTTTATCCAAAAGCCCTTTGAGCAAAAGGAACTAATTGAGGCGATTAAATCGGCGATGGTCAAAGCCCGTAAACCCCGCCGCCCCGTCACCGCCGCCGGTCCCGTCACCACCGCCGGAGAAACCGTTAGTTTGGCGGAATTTCAGGCTCTGCAGGCCCAAGTTCAACAGTTGCAGGGCGAAGTGGCCCAGTTGAAGGGGCACTTGGCTAAGGTGCTCGCCTTTATCAAACAAAAGCTGAAGTAGCCCCAACCCCCCCAAAGGGATTTCCGCCCACCATCAGGCCTAGGTTATCCCTGCCGATCCCACCGCCCCCAAGACGAGTACCCTGCGGCGGCCATAGGACTACCCTTTGTGCGGCTCAAAAGCCCTAATAAAAGGAGATTCCCTTTCTGCCTGCTATGCACGGGCTACGCCCTACATGCTGCTGACGTCTGCCTTCAGGTACTAGGGGGATAGTCGTGCGATCGACCAACCCGTCGCCGAGGTCGGATCGAGGGAATACAGGAAGCGATCGTGCAGGCGGCTGGGTCGCCCCTGCCAAAACTCAAAGCTGGTGGGGTTGACCCGGTAGCCACCCCAAAAGTCAGGCAGAGGAATTTCCTGATTGAGAAACTTGGCTTTCATTTTCTCAAACTGCATCTCTAGTAGTTGGCGGGAGGAAATGATGCTGCTCTGCTGAGAGACCCAAGCCCCAATCTGGCTGCCACGGGGCCGCGAGGTGAAGTACTGGAAGGATTCTGCGGTGGAGATTTTGCTAGCTGTACCGGCGATCGCCAACTGCCGCTCCAGAGGATACCAGGGAAACAGTAGGGAAACCTGGGGATTGTGGGCCATGTGTTGGGCCTTACGGCTGCCGTAGTTGGTGAAAAACACAAAGCCCTGGCGATCAAAATACTTAAGCAACACCGTACGTTGAAAGGGAGCCCCCTCTGGGGAAACCGTCGATAGAACCAGGGCATTGGGTTCTAGCAGTTCAGCCTCGCAGGCTTGCTTAAACCAGAGGGCAAACTGGTCAAAGGGATCGGCGGCCAAATCCGGCAGATCCAGGCCCCGTTGGGTGTAATCGCGACGAAGGGATCCGATATCCATGGGAGAGCGTTCGGCATGAAGGGGGAAAGTAGCGAGTCAAGCGTGACGGATGGTAGGTCTTGGGTTTTGAGGGGGCTAGAGTCAGTGGATAGCATGTCACAACCGACTACGCCCTACCCGTCACCGACCACCCAACTTCCTCCCCTAGGCGTTCACTACTTCCATCAGGGCTTCTTTGACCTGGGGATACTGGTACTGAAAGCCCGTAGACTCCGTCCGTTTGGGCAGTACCTGCTGCCCCTCTAGCACGACCTGAGCCCCATCGCCGAGCAGGGTTTCTAGCACAATATCCGGCACGGGCAACCAGGAGGGCCGGTGCAGCACTTTGCCCAGGGTTCTGCAAAACTCGGCCATGCGCACTGGATTGGGAGCAGTGGCGTTGTAAACGCCTTCCCATTGGGAGTCGGTCAGGGCTTGGATGATCAGATTGACCAGGTCTTCCCGATGAATCCAGGAAAACCACTGGCGGCCACTACCGATGGGACCACCGGCAAACAGGCGAAAGGGAGTCAGCATTTTGGCCACCGCTCCCCCCATGCCAAGCACAATGCCCAGGCGCAAGATGACTAGCCGGGGACCATAGTCTTTGACGTTTTGAGCCGCCGCTTCCCAGGCCTGACACACCTCAGACAAAAAGTCAGCCTTGACGGGGGGACTGGTTTCATCAAAGGTGGCGGTTTCGCTGGTACCGTAGTAGCCAATGGCAGAGGCATTGATCCAAACATGGGGTCGAGGGTCTGCCTGGGCGAGGGCTTCTACCAGCTTTTCGGTACCGATTTTGCGACTGTCCATGATCGCCTGCTTGTGGCTGTCGCTCCAGCGCTCGGAGATGGGTTCCCCAGCCAGGTTGATCACCGCGTCACAACCCGATAGGCAGGCTTGCCAGGGCCCCAATTCCAGCGGGTTGTATTCCACAATGGCGACCTGGGGAAACCCCTCAGCGGGAAAAACCCTGTGACCGTGGTCAGCGCTGCGGGTTAAGACTAAAATGCTGTGGCCTTCCTGCTGTAGGCGTTCGACCAGGCGACTGCCAACAAACCCTGTGGCTCCGGTAATTGCAATCTTCATGGGCATCGAGTGGAGGTTCTGTGTCTAACTTTAGTGCATTACCTTTACCGTACCCATCCTGGGCGTCAGGAGCAAACCGATTTGAGTATCCGGACCCTTTGGCAAATACAGGCCGATCTGAGATCTGAATAGTGTGGTTCTAAGGCAAACGCCCTATTAACCCCGCGTTGAACTCCAAGGGGACTATGGCCGGGAAGGTTCTCCATAGGCCATGCCATTGGCCTCGGCATAGCGGTGCATGAACCGCATGAAGCGATCCCAGTGGTCCTCGCGATCGATGGTGAGGGTACACTCTACCCGCTCTAGGTCGTCTCCCTCGGGGCCGCCAAAGATAAACCGGATTCCCGACGGTTCGATGGTGATGACCCCCTCTTCATCGATCATTTTGAGGGCTTTGGAAAACTGGCTGCGAAAGCTACGGAATTCTTCGATGGCCTTGAGCTGTTTGAAGGTGAGCAACACCGTGCGATCGCCCGTGTCGGGATTGCGCCTTAGGCTAACGTTATCGATGGCTTCGGCAATGCCTTCGTAGAACTGGACCGTTGGGGTTGGGGCCGTCATGGGTTTGACCAAGTATCGAGAAATACATTATACCGGCCAGCCTGGCCCCCACAGCTGTTGGCAAGGGCACCCAGCCTGCGGCGACTTCTGAACAACAGATTCCTTCCCTAGAGATGGCCTGTACCTCTCCGACGACCCCTCAGCGATCGCGGCGCAGCACAAAGAAAAAGGGTTGAGGGATGGTCTTGAAATCCATCACCCCCAACACTGTGTTGTCGTCTACCTTCCGAAAAACGTCGTTGATCGGCAAGTAGTCGTAGATCATCGTGGCGCTGACCTTACCGCGATAATCCATCATCCGCAGGCGGGCCTGGCTTTTTTCGGTCTGCATTAGGGCGCTTAGACCGGTCAGCAAGGGCTGTAGGGCGAGATTTTTCAGTTCAGGAAACTTCAGCGCCCAGAGTATGACCTGGTGGTTGGGGGCCACTTTGATGGGGTGGCCCTGGGGGTCTAGCACCAGGATAGGGTGAACTGTTTCCGGGTCGATAAATTCCTTGCCATACCAGTTGGAGGCTTTTAAGAACCCATCCAGCGGGTGCCCAATGGCTAGCTCAGAGCCGCGCCACCGACCGGTCATAAAGTCCAGATCGACGGCTTCCAGTCGATCAAACAGGTTTAGGACTTGCTCTGGGGTGGTTTGAGTGGCCTCTAGCAAGGCATGGGGATGGTCTAGAACGTCCATGGTCAGGGCCTCATGGTAAAACTGGCGATGTCTACATGGTGCCGTGGGTTACGGCTCAACTCCCCTCGCCTACCCCCCTAATCGATAGCCCTTGCCGTAGACCGTATGAATCAGCGGAGCCGCGCCCTGGGGTTCGATTTTACGCCGCAATAATCGCATTTGGGCGGCTAGCACATTGCTGCTGGGCGGTTCCTGATCCCCCCACACGGCCCGGTAAATTTGCTCGTGGGTAAGCACCTGGTTAGGGTAGCGTAACAGGTAGGCCAGCAGGGCGGTTTCCTTTTCAGACAGCTCAATGGCCTGCCCCTGACGATAGGCCAGTTGGTTAGCCTGGTCTAGCTGGAGGTCGCCAAAGCTAAGGCGGGGCAGGGCACTCGGAGCCTCCAGATTGAGTGATCGCCGTCCCAGGGCCCGCACCCGAGCCAGCAGTTCCCTCAGTTCAAAGGGTTTCACCAGGTAGTCATCGGCCCCGGCATCCAAACCAGTCACCCGGTCATCGAGGGTGTCTTTGGCGGTGAGAAAGAGCACCGGCGTGTTGTTCTGGCGCGATCGCACCCGGCGGCAAATTTCCAAGCCGTTGAGCCCCGGCAACATCCAGTCCAAGATCAGCAGGTCATAGGTGCCTGCCATCGCCATCGCCGCTCCTCTCTCTCCATCAGTAGCCACATCCACCTGATAGCCCTCCCGAGTCAGCACCCGACTGAGGGGATCGGTGAGTTCCACTTCGTCATCGACCAGGAGAATTTTCATGGCGGCTAGGTCATCACTGAATGAATAGCCTACTCCGGTAACTTGTATTGGCCCACGATGCGTTTTGCAAACTCGGGTACATGGGCGTCTAGCTTCTCTGGATAATTGCGCTTGACGTACAGGTAATTGCGGGTGAAGTGGGAGTCGATGGAGAACCGGGCATACTCCAACCCCTTGGGGCCCAATCGTTCGATCAAGACTCCCATCAGTTTGGCCGCCCACAGGGGCAGGGTGACGCCCTTGTCGTAGGCGGGGATGCTCTGCTGCACGGCCTGACGGCGATCCCCCTGGGACATCACCGGTTGGGTCTCGAGCTGGTCCATCACCAAATCCAGCATTTCCTGGCCTTTGCCATTGCGTACCACAATCCACTGCCAACCAAAGGGAGCTCCCATGTAGCCCACCACCAGGTCCGCCAGGCCATTCACGTAGTCAAAGCAGCTCATGCAGGAGGGGGCAAACACATCCTTGAGCTGGTTGGTTTTAAGACCAAAGAAGGGGACGGTTTCGGTGGAACCATCGGAATGCTTGAAATGCACCCGAAAGTCCTGCATAAACTCGTAATGCACCACGGTCTCTGGGGAACGACTGGTGGTTTCCAAGAACTTCTGCAAGCCGGCCCGGCTGACGTTATCGACGCAGGGAGTGCCCAGCACGTAGAGTTTTTCCAACCCCAACTTTTGCTCCACCGCCCGCAGGGCTTGAATCTGGCAGCCCACTCCAATCACCAGCAGCCGCTTCAGGCCCGACTGCTCTACCTGCTCCAGCACTGATAGGTTGGGGGATAGGGTGGGCTTATTCACCCGGGCCGCCAGAATCTCTTCCGGAGTAGTCGCCAGGACAGGCTTGGGTTGGAAGCGATCGCTCTCCGTATTCTGCACACAGACGACCCCCTCCACCTGGCCCTGGGTCAGCATTTCGATGGCGATGGTGCTGACAATGCCGGTCCACTGAGCACCCTCGATGGGCTGCTGTTTACGGGCCGCCACCATAGCCTGGTGAACCCCGAAGTAGACTTCGTGTTCAGCATCCAGATCGCGGCGGCGACCATGGGTTTGCTGCTCTAGGGCAGGGAATTGCTGGTTTAAAAAAGCACAGGCTTCCTTAACGTAGTGAATATAGTAGGTATCGCAAAACCCACATTCACTACACAATTCCTTAGCCGGGCGAGGGGCCCCAGGGCGAAGGGCTTTGGCTTTGCGATGGGGTGGCTGGGCCAGAGTCATGGTCAATCGTCAGGTTGCAGGTAGAACTGTCATTCACCATACCGCAAGCGTTTCCGCCCCATAGGGTTTTGCCCCAATTATTGCGAAGTATTAAGACCCTAAGGATTTGTTTAAGCAACTTAATATCACGGCGGTCAATGGATAGAATTGAAGAATCTGAGGCTGAACAGCCCCGCAGTCTCAGGTTAGGTCCTTCTGGTCAGTCTATAGGTCCCCACCCCAGTTCACTTAAATCGGGTTGATCGGGGTGCACTGCGCCAGGGCTTAGAGGTCTGCCCCCCTTTGAGTCGAGTTTTCCACTCCCTGTAGCCTGCTGTGACTCTCCATGATACCTGCCCGGCTTTGGGTTTATTTTGGCCCCAGCAGGGGCCAACGGCTACGCCCTCTCAGGGCGTCGGCCCTGATCTAGCCCCCCTCAAACTAGACGGGGCCTGCTCCCTACGGCGGGGGCTGCAAGCCATGGCCAGGGCGGGTAAAGTCTATGCGCTAGTTTACCAAGACCAGCAGCTCATCGGCCTCTTTACCTACGAAAACGCCGCTCAAGCCAGTTTCCAAGGAACTGATTTTGATAACTCAGCCCTAGGGGATTGGATGACCCCCATAGCCCTATTCAGGTCTTCTCCCGAGTTCCACCTAGACCCTGGAGCCGCCCTGATTGCCCCCGAAACATCTGACTATTTGCCCCTGGTTAACGCCAATGGTCATTGCCTGGGGTTTTTAACCGCAGAGGGGGTCTACGCAAGGCCTATCCCTGATCAGGGGCTGCAGAGTTGTACGACTAGCCTAATGGCCTGTCAACAATCGTCCGCTCAGTTGCAGGCCAGCCAGGAGCGCCTCACCCTAGCCCTGCAAGGGGCTCAGATGGGCACCTTGAACTGGAACTTAGCCGCTAATACCTGGGTTGTATCAGAGGAATTACAGCGGCTCTTGGAACTGGGCCCAGAGGAGTTTGATGGCCATTCTGAAACCCTGTTTAAGCACATTCACCCCGAGGATCAAGCCCGGGTCCATCAGGTCTTACACCAAGCGATTCGTCACCAAGAGCATTACACCCTTGAGTTTCGTGTCGTTTTGCCAGACGGTTCGGTGCGGTGGCTACTCTCCCAGGGGCAGGGTTTTGGGGATAGCCCACTCTCCAGTCGATTGGCCGGGGTTACTTTAGATATTTCGGCTCAAAAGCGGGCTGAAGCTGAACTCAAGCTCCAGGCCCAGCGGGAACGGCTAATGGGGGAAATTGCCCAACGCATTCGCGCCTTGCTGGATCTAGATAGTATTCTTCAGCAAACTGTCATTTCCGTGCGAGAGTTTATCGCAGCCGACCGGGTCATCATTCTGCAGCGGGGGGCGGATAGGAGTGGTCAGGTTATTCAGGAGTCCTGTAATCCCGACTACCCAACGATGCAGGGGTGGGCGGTGCGAGATCCCTGGAGCCTGGATGCAGGATGCCTGCCCCAGTACCGCCAGGGACGAGGACTAGCCATTGCCAATATCCATGAGCAGGGGCTATCGGCGGATCAACTCTCCTTTCTGGACTATTTTCAGATTCAAGCTGAGGTGGTCATCCCCCTGCTCCAGGAAGATGCCCTATGGGGCCTGCTGATCGTCCATCAATGTAGCGGGCCCCGCCAGTGGCAAAGTGCCGAAGTCAGCTTTTTGGAAAACTTAGCCACCCAGGTCGGGATCGCGATTCAACAGGCTAAGCTCCATCGCCAGCTAACCCAGGCGAATCGGGGCCTGAGGCGTATGGCCTACCTGGATGGCCTCACCAAGGTGGCCAATCGACGTCGATTTGAACAGCACCTAGAGGGAGAATGGCGGCGAATGGCCCGGCTAGAAGCCCCACTGTCGATTATTTTGGCCGATATTGACTATTTTAAGGACTTCAATGATCTCTATGGCCACCAAGCCGGGGATAACTGCCTGCGCTTAGTGGCTCGCACCCTGAGCCGGGCGGCCAAGCGCCCCGGCGATCTGGTGGCCCGCTACGGCGGTGAAGAATTTGTTGTCGTTTTACCCAATACGGACCTGCAGGGGGCAGAAACCGTAGCCGAGGAGATGCGTCAGGCCATTCGCGATCGCCGCATTAACCACCAAAGATCCGCCATCGCCCCCATGGTTACCATGAGCCTGGGGGTAGCCAGTTGTGTTCCCACCGCGACAACGACCTCCTCAGCGTTGCTCAAGCGAGCCGATGAAGCGCTCTACAGAGCTAAGCATAACGGGCGTGATCAGGTGAGATTAGCCCCAGACTGACTCAGAGAAGACCCATCGGGCAATTTTTAAGGGGATGGGGTCTAATACAGATAGGCAACCGTCACCACCAGGGTCTGGCTCGGTGGCGGTGCGGCTCAATATTTGCGGGCCAATATTTGCGGCTCAATATCACTGTTGTCAAGAGATGTCGTCGATGATTTCGTTTCAAGCTTCTGCTTGCTCCCGGTCTACCCTTACCCCCTTTGCAGATCAGCTCGATCACCCCCTGACTAAGCAGCCCATTACGGTATTGCAAATCAATCTAGGTCGTAAATGTAACCTGGCCTGTACCCACTGCCACGTAGAAGCGGGGCCCAACCGCAGGGAGGAGATGGTTGACCCCGTGGTTGACCAACTGATTCAGGTGATTCAGCGGTTTCCAGAAATCACTACGGTCGATTTAACCGGTGGCGCCCCAGAAATGCACTCGGGGTTTCGTCCCCTGGTGGAGGCCGCCCGGGCCGTGGATAAAACCGTCCTAGTGCGGACTAACTTGACTATCTTTTTTGAACCAGGTTATGGGGATTTACCCGAATACTTCGCCCACCATGGGCTCCAGGTGATCGCCTCTTTGCCCTGCTACCTGGAGAAAAATGTTAACCAGCAACGGGGATCTGGGGTCTACCGGGCCTCCATTCAAGCTTTGCAATGGCTGAATCGGCTGGGCTACGGTCAACAACCTGACCTGCCCTTGGATCTGGTCTATAATCCGCCGGTTCCCCGCAACTTAGACTTCGCTCTTACCCCCGACCAGGGGAAGTTAGAGGTGGACTATAAGGCTTACCTAGAAGCCCATTACGGCATTGTTTTTAACCATCTCTACACGATTACCAATCTGCCCATTGGGCGGGTCAAGCACCGCTTGCTCGAGGAGAATCTCTACTGGCCCTACCTGAAGTTTTTAGAAGATCACCACAACCCGGCCACGGTGGCCAACCTGATGTGCCGCAATCAGCTGTCCGTGGACTACCTAGGCAACCTTTATGATTGCGATTTTAACCAGATGGAAGGGGTGCCCGCTCGCCTACCCAGCGGCGAACCCTGCACCGTGGCCCATGTGTTAGCGGCCAATAGCCTAGATGTGCTGGCAGAGGTGCAAACCCGGCCCTACTGCTACGGTTGCACCGCTGGGAGCGGGTCAAGTTGTGGTGGGGCCTTAGTTTAGGTTGGCCAGACCCGCGATGGCATCGCCACACGTCCTAGATAAAACGGGCGCAAATGGCCCCAGAGCGAGACAAACCAGCGCCGGGCTACTTCGCTAGATGGCCCCCGATAGCGGCAGAGTAGACCGGTTTGGAGCCGAGTCACCCCTCCCTCGCCCGGCCAGGCTGCCTCCCACAACTCCCTCAGTTCATTCACCAGGTCAGTGGCCGGCAGAAACCCCACCAGGGCAAAGCTGCCCACCACCGCCTGGCCCCCCAGGCCATTTGGGCTATCCAGGGCGGCACTACCGCCGGTCAGAGACTGGCGATCCAGCCATAGGGGACGATCCCCCTGCCACACCTCCAGGTGCGATCGCCACTGTCCCTGGTCAAACCGTTCTCCCCGGGCACTACGGCCAAAGCGAGTCACCTCCCAGCCACACCAGATCGCCCCCGGCGGCAAGGCCACTCGCAAATGCTGGTCATAGTTAGCCCCGTTGAACAGGATGGTCTCTTGGGGCAACCATTCTAGGCAACTGCCAGAAGCGAGGTGGATCTCCACCCGTTGCTCGGCCCCCCTCAGAGGGGCAGGGGCCTGGCCAGCGGCTGCTTGGCTCCCGTAGATTTTGTGGGCCGCCGCCGTGGTCACCAGCCCCCGACTGTCGGGCTGCAGGTGCACCTGCACTGTCAGACGGTCACCGCCTACCATTCCCCCAGCAGTATGGACCAACACGGTCTGGCAGACCGCTGGCCCTTCGAGATAAAGGGGTTTCTGAAGCTTTAGGGGGGCCTGGGTAAACCCTTTAACCAAAACGGTCTTTTCAGCCTGCCGTGCGTAGACTAGATGGGCTTGCCCATGCCAGCCCTGGTTTGGTGCAAGTGGCTTTGGCTCCAAAATCTAACCTTCCCAACGCTCAACAGGCTGATCCCTAGACCCCAGTTCCTGCCAGAACAGCCCTTAGCGCTGTAAGTAGCTATCGGGCACAGCGAACTCGGACAGCCCCGCCTGGACCCGCAGGTTCTGGCAGCGAATCAATTCCTGGGCGTTCAGCACCTGGCGACCCTGGAGGGGAGGCACCGCCTCAATGGCACGAATCAGGGCTGTTGCTGCCTCAGCCTGGGCGTAGCCACGGCGCTGGGCCACCTGTACGGCCTTATCATCGGCAGCCAACTCAATTTGGGGGCCACGTACCCCCCGCCAAATCTGCCAGGCTGCTAGGGTGGTTACTCCGCCGGCAGCCAAAACCCCCACGGCATCTCCCTGGGCCAGTTCAAACAGGGCACTGGCGATGCCGGCCCCGGCTAGGGCTTGATACCAGTTGGGTTTCAGCACATCGGCCAGGGTTACCCAGCACACCGTTCTCAAAAATAAAAAATCCCGCTCAGCCACA
>DVEE01000281.1 GCA_015295885.1 Leptolyngbyaceae cyanobacterium M65_K2018_010 | reverse complement strand
CGCCCGTTTGCACTTCCAGGCGGGCTTCATCCACGGCCTCGGCGATCACCTGGTTACCCGCCGTATCACGGACAATTTCCAGGGCGGTCAAAATGGGCACCCCCGACCGAGACAGGGAGCCAAAGGTGCGGCAAAACCGGGCGGTTGCAGTTTTCTGAATCAGGTCACCAAACAGGGGCATTTTAAGGGCGAAGCGGTCGATGATCCGACGCCCATTCAGGGTGGCATAGAATCGACGATAGGCAAAGACCGCGGCAGTCAGGACGGCGATCATAATGACCCAGTTGAGCGGCTGACGCAAAAACCGGCTCACCCCCAGCATCATCTGGGTGAAAAGGGGTAATTCAGCATCGAAGCTGGCAAACATATCGGCAAAGATAGGCAATAGAAACATGGTCATGGCCACAAAAATGACCACGGCCAGCAACCCTACCGTCACCGGGTAAGCCAGGGCCGACTTAATTTGGTTTTGCAACCGGTTTAAATCTTCCAGCAGTTTGGCTAGACGATTTAATACCTCGTCCAAGACCCCCCCCACTTCCCCGGCCTGGACTAGAGCCACGTAGAGGTTATCAAAGCATTCGGGATGCTTACGCATGGAGTCGGATAAGCTGGTGCCCTGCTGCACGTCTGCGTTAATGGCTAACAGCGCCTTCTTGAGCTTGGGGTTAGGGCAGTCGTCGGCTAAAACCCCGAGCCCTCGCACCAACGCCACCCCGGCGTTGACCAGGGCGGCAAACTGGCGCGAGAAAATGGCCTTATCTTTAACGGTGACACTGGTTAGAGAGGTGCGGATGCTTTCAAAGTCGAGGTTAAAGCGGCTTTCCTCTTTCAGGTCTAATACGTATAAACCCTGATCCTTGAGGAGGTTTCTGGCCTCATTGGGAGTCTCCGCCGAGACCCTCTCTTTTCGCTGGGTTCCGCTAACATCGCGACCAATGGCAACGTAGGTAGGCATGGCTACAGGGCTCAACAATTTTCAGACATTATAGCGACCGCCCCAGAAACGGATTAGCTGGGCCTGTCTGGGGCTGAGATGGCGCTAGGAACGAACCGCTACGCCAGGGCGGTTGGCGGCCGCCGGAGCGGGCGCAGGCCCGATCAACCGCTGTAACTCATCCGGGCGAGAGGTTTTAGACATGGCCACTTCAAAGGTGATGGTGCCAGCCTTGTAGAGGTCAGCTAAGACCTTCTCCAAGGTTTGCATACCAAGCTTACCGCCGGTTTGAATGGCACCGTAAATCTGGGCGGTTTTTCCTTCCCGAATCAGGTTTGCGATCGCCGGGGTGACGATCATGATCTCCTGGGCCATGGCCCGACCAAACTCACCGGGCTTAGGGTTAGCCTTGGGCAACAGGGTTTGGCTCAGAACCGCCACCAGGGACGTGGACAACTGCACCCGAATTTGTTGCTGTTGATCGGGAGGGAACACGTCTACCATCCGGTCTACGGTTTGAGCCGCTGAACTGGTGTGGAGGGTACCAAACACCAGGTGCCCCGTTTCCGCCGCTGAGATAGCCAGGGAAATGGTTTCTAAGTCCCGCAGTTCACCCACCAGAATCACATCTGGATCTTCCCGTAAAGCGGCTCGCAGGGCATTGGCAAAGCTCTTGGAATCTTCCCCAATCTGCCGTTGGTGGATCAGACTTTTAACCGGTTCATAGACAAATTCAATGGGGTCCTCGATGGTCAGGATGTGCTCTGGCCGGGTGAGATTGATGTTATTGATCATAGAGGCCAGGGTGGTCGACTTCCCTGACCCGGTGGGGCCCGTCACCAGAATTAACCCCCGCGGCTTTTCCGACAACTCCCGCACAATTGGGGGTAGCCCCAACACCTCCATGCTGGGAATTTTGGAACTGAGGGCCCGTAAACAGGCGGCATAGGTACCCCGATCCTTATAGACATTGACCCGAAAGCGAGCTAGCCCCTTCACCCCGTAGGAGCAATCCAATTCCCAGGTTTGCTCCAGGTGTTTGCGCTGGGTATTGTTGAGCATGCTAAAGATGAGCCGCTGACAGGCCTCGGGAGACATGGGCTCATGGTCAGTGGGGGTCAGCTTACCGCTGATCCGAATGTAGGGAGGTAAACCAGCGCTGAGGTGGAGGTCTGACCCCCCTCGCTCGATTACTTCTTCCATTAGGTCTTCGATCATTAGTTCCATGGGGCTACCTCTATCCAGGGAAAAGTACTAGGGTTCAACACAGGTCACGGGGCAATGTATTAGGCGGTCTGGCCAGGTTACTGACAGGATGCCCAGGGCAGGGGGGGATGCTGTCACTGCTCCAGCGCTGACCCCGCCCTAATCATGGAAGCGCGGCGTGAGACAGTAGGGACAATCTAACCACTCTGGCTGCAGTTCCGCGGCACAGCAGGAGCAGGTGAGGGAGGCCTTCCGCTTAGCTTTCAGCTCAGCTTCTAGCCCAGAGTCCGTAAAGGTCACCCGTTCGACCTCATCCAGGGTGGTGAGCCCTTGGCGGACTAGATCGAGGCTATAGGCCAACAGGGTTTGCATCCCTTCTTCCACGGCTGCCTCCTTAATCCGCTCGGTAGGGGCGCGCTCCGAAATCAATTTTTGCAACCCTTCGGTGATGCGCATGACCTCGTAGACCCCAACCCGACCTTTGTAGCCAGCACCCTGGCAGGTTGGGCAGAGGACATTTTTGCCACTAGCCTCGTTAATTTCTTCTACGGTTAAAACGTTGGCCTTGTAAAAAGTGATGTCAGACTCTAAAGCAGCACTGAGGCCGAAGTGTCCGAGTTCTTCGGGACTGGGATGATAGGGGATGCGGCAATCGGCACAGACCCGGCGGAGCAGACGCTGAGCCAGCACCCCAATCAAGGCACTGGACACCATAAAGGACTCCACCCCCATTTCGTCGAGGCGAGCGATCGCACCGGCGGCATCATTGGTATGCAGTGTGGTTAACACCAAGTGGCCGGTCAAGGCTGCCTCAATGGCCGTCTTGGCGGTTTCTGGGTCGCGGGTTTCCCCCACCAAGATCACGTCCGGGTCTTGCCGCAGAAAGGCCCTCAGGATAGATGCAAAGTCCATCCCCTTTTCCCGAATCACCTGTACCTGGGTCAGCCCAGGCAGGGTGTATTCAATCGGATCCTCCGCAGTGCTGATGTTAATGCCCGGATCATTACGCTCGGACAACACCGAATATAGAGTGGTGGTTTTACCCGAGCCGGTGGGCCCGGTCACCAAGATTAACCCAAAGGGACGGGAGGCCATCTCCTGCACAATTTGCAGCGCCGTGGGATCGGTAATCAACTTATCCAGACCCAGTTGGGTATTGGAGTTATCCAAAATTCGCAGTACCACCTTTTCCCCACAGCGGCTGGGGATGGTGCTAACCCGGAAGTCCACTTTGCGACCCTGAAACACCCGGCGAATCCGGCCATCCTGGGGCAGTCGGCGTTCCGCAATATCTAATTCGGCGATGATCTTGAAGCGGGCGGTAACGGCGGGAATAATTTTCTTGGGCATGTGGGGCAGTGCTTCCTTCAACACCCCATCCTTCCGGAACCGAATCCGTAAAAATTCCTCCTGGGGTTCCACGTGGATATCGGACACCCCCTCCTGGAGCGCCTTGACCAAAATCTTGTTAACCAGCGCAATCACCGGAGCCGCCCCGGCATCTTTCAGGGCTTCCCCTAGGTCGGCTTCTTCGTCTAGCACGCTTTCTAGGGTGCCTTCGCCGAAGTCCAACTCCTCCAGACTGGTTCTGACATCAACGGCAGCGTCCAGTTCCTCTTTTTTCTGGCGAGCAACGGCTTCATCCAAATAGCTGGAGATCAAGCGCTGGTAATCTTCCACGGTGATAACCATGCGCCGGAGGGCCAGATTTTGAGGACGCAAAATCCGGTTCAGGTCATCCTGGGCTTCCAAGTTCTCAGGGTCAACCATGGCCACCAGCACCGAGGGGGCATCCCCATCCTGGCGAGCCAGGGGCACTAGCCGATGGCGGCGACAAACATCCACCGGAATCAGCGCATCAATTAAATGCCCCACCTGGGTTGAAGAAATATCGTTGAGCTCTGGATCTAAGGACTCAACGCCGTAGAGAATCTTCAGCTCAAATAACTGTTGTTTTTTGTATTGGCGCAGGAGTTCTGGAGAAAGCTGTTGCCCCGTCAGGCTTTCTAAAACATCGGTCAGAGCCTGGCCGGTTTTACGGCTCTCAGCCAAGGCTTTCTGCATTTGCTCAGCATCGACATAGCCAGCCTGAACCAGCTTATTGCCAAAGGGCGAAAAGCTCCGTTGTAAGACTAAGGCCCGCCGAGACGAAGAAGAATTAGTCATAGCACTGATGAGGACCAATAAAAACCGCAAACCAGGGAAATTTAAGCGATATCCCCCAGGATTTAGGCCGTTTTTGAGCTGACTAATCCGTTGATCCGGCTCTCTAGGAGAGGCGAGGACGGCAGCATCAACCCGAGACGGTCACCCAATCCCAAAGAAAATCCCAAGACGACCTTTCCGTAGTCTCGATAATACCCCCATCCCATTTGGGTTGCATCATTACCTATCCACTCCAGGGTATTTTTCCTCCCCCCAGTTAGTCTCAATTGGTCTAGTTTAGACTGGCCCGCCCTAGCCCCTGAGCCCAGCCCAAAGCCAGGGCACCAGCCCCAGCCTACCCCCCTCTGCCCGCGGGTTCGGGTAGCCCCAGGCGGCCAGGACGGCGGGGCCCAGCCCCTAGGAAGTTCTGGCATAGATCGCTTGAATAAACCTAATTGAGCTAAGCTTGAGCCAAGAAACTAATGTTGTATTTCTATAGTTGGGTTGCAGATTGGCATGGTGGACGAACAGCAACAAACGGAAAACTCGGCAATCAATGCTGATGGGGAAGGCATCGAGGAACTTCACGTCGCCGATGCTGCTGTGGATATCGATTTTGAGCAGGACCTAGAGACCTCTGGAGCGGCAGCCAGTGGTAACGCCGACCTGGCCAACCTGGAGCGTCAACTGGCGGAACTGAAGGCTCAACTGGAAGATCGCACCAATCAGTCGATGCGCATTGCCGCTGACTTTGAAAACTACCGCAAACGCACCAGCAAAGAAAAAGAGGACTTAGAAGCTCAGGTTAAGGGCACCACCATCATGGAATTATTGCCCGTGGTGGATAACTTTGAGCGGGCCAGATCCCAAATCAAGCCTCAAACTGAAGCTGAGATGACTATTCACAAGAGTTACCAGAGCGTCTACAAACAACTGGTAGAAACCCTTAAACGGCTGGGAGTATCGGCAATGCGGGCCGAGGGCCAGGAGTTCAATCCAGCCCTCCACGAGGCGGTCATGCGAGAGCCCACTCGGGACTATCCAGAGGGGGTGGTGATGGAAGAGTTGGTCAGGGGCTACCAGTTGGGTGAGCGGGTCTTGCGTCACGCTATGGTGAAGGTGGCTGCTCCCCCTGAGGATGGTGCTGAGCCCGCTCAGACCGAAGGGGAAGTATCCGCCTCCTAGGGGGTTAGGTTAGCCGGCTGCGGGCAATTTGGGATTGGTCGGAGCATAGCCGCAGGTGATACCTCTAACGGAGGGGCGGGCATACTAAGGATATTCACTGAACTATGCCAGAAACAACTGAGTGTAGACCAGGACATACAGGCCTTCGTTGCTGTTGAGTACCGTAGACTATGGGAAAAGTAATCGGCATTGATCTAGGTACCACGAACAGTTGTGTCGCTGTCCTTGAGGGCGGTAAGCCAGTGGTGATTACCAGTACCGAAGGGGGAAGAACGGTTCCCAGCATGGTGGGGTTTGGCAAAAATGGGGAACGGCTGATCGGCCAACTCGCCAAGCGCCAAGCGGTCACCAATGCGGAGAATACGGTTTACAGCATCAAACGGTTTATCGGCCGCCGCTGGGACGATACCGCCGCTGAACGCAGCCGCGTGCCCTACACCTGTATCAGCGGGCGCGACCAAACCGTGGATGTGCAGATTCGGGGCAAAGCTTACACGCCCCAAGAAATTTCCGCCATGATCCTGCAAAAGCTTAAGCAGGATGCCGAGGCTTACCTGGGAACGGCGGTCACAGAGGCTGTGATTACGGTACCGGCCTACTTCACCGATGCCCAGCGCCAGGCCACCAAGGATGCCGGTACCATTGCCGGACTGGACGTGCTGCGGATTATCAACGAACCCACTGCCGCCGCCCTCTCCTACGGTTTAGACAAACAGGATCAGGACCAAACCATCCTGGTCTTTGACCTGGGCGGGGGAACCTTCGATGTCTCCATCCTGCAGTTGGGCGATGGGGTGTTTGAAGTGAAGGCCACCTCTGGGAACAACCACCTGGGCGGCGATGATTTCGATAACTGCATTGTGGAATGGATGATTGCCTCCTTCCGAGATAAGGAGGGGATTGACCTGGCCAGCGATCGCATGGCCCTGCAGCGGATTCGGGAGGCGGCAGAAAAAGCCAAAATTGAGCTCTCCAGTGTACCCACCACCTCCATCAACTTGCCCTTTATCACCGCCGATGAGTCTGGGCCTAAGCACCTGGAAATGAGTTTGACCCGGGCTCAATTTGAACAACTGGCGGCAGACCTGGTGCAATCCACCCTCGAGCCAGTCCAACAGGCGCTCAAGGATGCGGATTTAACTCCGGACGCCATTGACCGTATTTTGCTGGTGGGCGGTTCCACCCGTATACCCGCCGTCCAAGCGGCAATTAGCCATTATTTCAACGGTAAACCCCCCGATCGTTCGGTTAACCCCGATGAGGCCGTGGCCTTGGGAGCTTCGATCCAGGCTGGGGTGCTGGGGGGCGAGGTGAAGGATCTGCTACTCCTGGATGTGACCCCCCTCTCCCTCGGCATTGAAACCCTGGGTGAAGTCTTTACTAAGGTGATCGAGCGCAATACCACCATTCCCACCAGCAAGTCCCAAATTTTCTCCACCGCCACCGACGGTCAAACCTCCGTAGAAATCCATGTGCTCCAGGGAGAACGGGCCATGGCTAAGGACAACAAGAGTTTGGGTAAGTTTCAGCTCACTGGTATTCCTCCGGCCCCCCGAGGTATTCCTCAGATTGAAGTTTCCTTTGAAATCGATGCCAATGGTATTTTGCAGGTGTCTGCCCTAGACAAGGGTACCGGTCGGGCCCAGAGCATCCGCATTACCAATACGGGCGGGCTCAACACCAGCGAAGTAGAACGCATGCGCCAGGAAGCGGAGCTGTTTGCCGATGAAGACAGCCGCCGTCGCCAATTGGCGGAACTCACCAACCGGGCCGATAACCTGTTCTACAGCTACGAAGCGACCCTGAGGGATCACGGTGATAGCCTGGATGAGGCGACTAAGACTGACCTGCAGGAAAAGGTGACCCAACTCCGCCAGGCCATTCACAATCCAGCCATTCAGGTCGAGGCCTTTAAGGGCTACCTAGAGGCCCTACAGGCGGCCCTGTTTAGCGCTGGCTCTCGCCTGTACCGGGAAAATTTGACCGAGGAAACCATGGATATGGAAATTCCCGAATCCTTCCATTCCCCTGAACCGGGGGAGGATTTGGCCGATGAGCCCGACTTTGACGATGACCTAGGGTTCGATTCAACCCTGACCGCCGACTACGAAGCCATTGACTAGGCCCAGGGGCGGGTATCCCACCTAGCCAATGGGGGGGCAGGTTCTTAAGATAGGTCAAGATTTAATTGTTGGTGGAATAGTCTAGGTAGCCCCCTATGGCCCGTGATTACTACGATCTGCTTGGAGTATCCCGCAGTGCCGATCAGGATGAAATCAAACGTGCTTACCGACGCCTAGCGCGTAAATATCATCCCGACGTGAATAAAAGTGCCGGGGCTGAGGAGACCTTTAAGGAAATCAATCGGGCCTACGAGGTATTGTCGGAACCGGAATTACGGGCCCGCTACGATCGCTTCGGGGAAGCGGCAGTCAGTGGAGCGGCCGGAGCTGGCTTCCAGGACTTTGGGGATATGGGTGGTTTCGCCGACATCTTTGAAAGCTTCTTTAGCGGTTTCTCTGGGGGCATGGGCCAGGGGGCCCGTCGCCGTAGCCCAACCCGGGGTGATGATCTGCGCCTGGATCTGAAGCTAGACTTCAAAGAGGCTGTCTTCGGTGGCGAAAAAGAGATCAAAATCAGTCACCTAGAGACCTGTGGCAGCTGTAGCGGCAGTGGCGCCAAGCCAGGAACCCGGCCCAGCTCCTGCGGTACCTGTAGTGGAACGGGCCAGGTGAGACGGGCTACCCGCACTCCCTTTGGCAGCTTTACCCAGGTTTCCGTGTGTCCTACCTGTGGCGGTACGGGCGAGGTGATTGAAGACCGCTGCGAGGTATGTGGGGGCAGTGGCCAGACCCAGGAAACCAAGAAGCTCAAAATTACTGTTCCAGCTGGGGTTGATAACGGCACCCGGCTGCGGGTTTCTGGGGAAGGGGATGCGGGCTTACGGGGTGGACCGGCGGGTGACCTCTACGTGTATTTGTTTGTCAGCGAAGACGCCGTCTTCAAGCGGGATGGCATTAATATTTTGTCTGAACTGCGGGTGAGTTACCTGCAGGCGATCTTGGGCTGCAAGCTCAGTGTGGATACCGTTGATGGCCCGGTGGAGTTAGATATTCCCGCTGGCACCCAGCCCGGTACGGTGCTGACCCTGGATAACCATGGCGTGCCCAAACTCGGTAATCCGGTCAGTCGGGGCGATCATCTGATTACCGTCCAGGTTGATATCCCCACTCGCCTTAAGCCAGAGGAACGGGAACTGATCGAAAAACTGGCTGAGATCCGCGGTGATAAGGTCAACCGCGGTGGCATTGAGGGCTTTTTAGGGGGGCTATTCCGCGGATGACCACTGCCGATACTCAGTCCAGCCAATCTCCCCTGGCCCCGGATGTCTCCCTAGACCTGCGGGGCACTCCCTGCCCAATTAATTTCGTCCGCACCAAGCTACAGCTTGAGAAGATGGCCCCAGGCCAACTCCTAGAAGTTTGGCTAGATGCCGGTGAGCCGGTCGAGCAGGTACCCGATAGCCTCAGGATGGAGGGTTATGATATTGCCGGTTTGCGGGATTGCAGCGATTACTTTGCCCTGCAGGTGCGGCGACCCCGGTGATCTATGAATGGGGCTGCAGCCAAGGGGGATTTTCCGTATCCAGCTTCATCGGAGCTGTGGGGAGTCGTCACAGCGGTACAGGCTAACTACTACTGGGTGAATTTCCACGGCATCACGGCCGAAGCGCTGAGACAACCCCTTGAGGCGTTGCCCGTTTCACCCCGGGCTAGACCGACCCTGCTCTGTACTCGACGAGCCCGCTTGAAAAAAACGGGCCAGCAGGTCATGGTCGGTGATTGGGTCCGTGTAGAGGAGCCGGACTGGGAGGGCCACCGGGGGGCGATCGCAGAGGTGGCGACGCGCCAAACGGTGCTAGATCGTCCCCCGATCGCCAACGTCAATCAGATTTTGCTGGTCTTTGCCCTGGCAGAACCGACCTTAGATCCCCAGCAACTCAGCCGCTTTTTAGTCAAAGCGGAATCCACCGGACTGGACATTCTGCTGTGTCTGAATAAACAGGATTTGGTCAACCCAGAGACCTGCCACCACTGGCAGCGGCGTCTACAACAGTGGGGCTACGAGGCGCTGGTGATCAGCGTCCAGCAGGGAACGGCGCGGCACACCCTAGCCCCCCGTCTGCAAGGCCATGTCACCGTAGTCTCTGGCCCCTCCGGGGTGGGAAAGTCAAGCCTGATTAATCACCTGATTCCCCAGGCTAGTCTGAGAACGGCGGCGGTTTCCGGCAAACTCGGGCGAGGCCGTCATACCACTCGCCATGTCGAGCTCTTCGAGCTACCCCAGGGAGGCTTTCTGGCCGATACCCCAGGGTTTAACCAGCCCGATTTACCCTGTTCGGCCCACCAGTTGGGCCATTATTTCCCAGAAATCCGCCAGCGCCTGGTTGGCCAAGCCTGCCAGTTTAACAACTGCCTGCATCGCGACGAACCCGGCTGCGGTTTAGAGACCGATTGGGAACGCTACGATTACTACCTGGCGATGCTAGACGAAATCACCCTAGAGTCAGGGCTGACCCAGCGGAGGGAAGCCGAGGACTCCCTGAAGGTTAAGGTAGGTGCCCTGGGGCAAATTCACCAAGAACCCCTACTAGCCGCCAAAAAGTATCGCCGTGTCTCTCGCCGGCGCCAAAGGCAAGGGTTAGAGCACCTGCGCTACGACCTGCCAGAAACCTTGGAGGAGCTGGAAGATCTGGATGATCTAGAGGGGGAATGAGCTAACTCCCTACCGCTGTAGGAACACGCGGAGGGTAGCAGGCTGGGAGCGATCGCCCTCTAGAACAATGCCGCGATCATTAGCCGCCAGGTGTCGAGCGATTTTATACACCGTTTCCACCTGGTCTCCAGCCCCGGCCTTAGCCGCCAAAGTCTCCACATCTAGCGGCTCTTGGGCGGTTCGGAGAACCCCCAACACCTGCCGCTGCACCGCCAAAATCCCCGCCGCCGCCTTTTTACCCGCTTCGACTCCAGGTTGATGGTAGGCGTTGATATTAACCAGTGAGGCATAAAAACTCACGGCCCGTTCGTAGAGGGCAATCAGGGCACCAACCGTACGCGGGTTAACGTCGGGGATAGTAATGGTCACTGAGTCGCGCCCATTTTCGTAGAGGGCGCTGCGGGTGCCGTAGAGGAACCCATTCAGATAGTCCCCGGAGGTGACATCAGGTTCAACTTCAATATCATCCTGGTTGGGAAGATCGTCCAAAACCTCGATAAAGGTGGCAAAGAAGTTGGGTACCCCATCGCGCAATTGTTGTACGTAGGCATGCTGATCCGTTGACCCCTTATTGCCGTAGACCGCAATGCCCTGATGCACTAGGTTGCCATCTAAATCCTTGGCTTTGCCCAGGGATTCCATGATCAACTGCTGCAGGTAGCGGCTGAACAGCAGCAGGCTGTCCTTATAGGGCAGCACCACCATATCCTTTTCCCCTTTACCATTGCCGGCATGGTACCAGGCCAGGGCTAAAAGGGCCGCCGGATTGCGTTTCACCTCCGGTACCCGGGTCGCTTCATCCATAACCTTGGCGCCATCTAGCATGGCCCGAATATCGATGCCCTGAAGGGCGGCCGGCAACAAACCCACATCGGACATGACCGAGGTGCGCCCCCCAATCCAGTCATACATGTAGAACTCAGCTAACCAACCCTCTGCCTTAGCCACCTCCACGTCCATTTTGCTCCCTTCCATGGTGATGGCCACGGCATGGTCAACAAAATTGAGGCCCAGCTTTTCGTAGGCCGCCTTAACCTCTAGCATGCCATTGCGGGTTTCGGGGGTACCGCCCGATTTGCTGGTGTTGAGAATGAGGGTGGCCGGTAGCTGGTCAAGCATGCGGGTCATGGTGCGGCGCATGCCAGCCGGGTCGGTATTGTCGATGAAATGAATGGTCATGGGCGGCACGTCGGGAGATAGCGCCTCAGCCACGAACTGAGGCCCCAGGGCCGATCCACCAATGCCCACGGACAACACATGCTTAAACTTGGGCGCTACCGGCGGCCGAATTTCTCCGGCATGGATTTTGGCCGCAAAGGTTTCTACCGCCTGAACATCTCCAATAATTGAGTTCCGAATCGCCTCATTAGGAGCAATATCGGGGTTTCGCAACCAGTAGTGACCCACCATGCGGCCTTCGTCGGGGTTGGCAATTGCCCCGGCCTCTAGGGCCACCATATCCTCAAAGGCTTTTTCAAACTTAGGTGCCAGGGCCGCTAAAAAGTCATCATTGAAGCGGATGCGGCTAATGTCTAGGTATAACCCTAGGCCGTCATGGTAATACAACCAATCCTGGTAGCGTTTCCAGAGGGCTTGAGAATCCATGGGTTTCTCCTTGGGCAACTTGATGAGATTCAGTATGGAGTTCTTGGCGTAAGAGAAGGTTAAGCCGCTAACCAGTCCGAGCCAGGGTACAGCTGAGCACCCCTATCCCCATCAAGTTCCATGGACCCAGTGAACCAGACCCAAGCCATCCAGGGCTGGTCTGGCATCTTGCACTCAAAACTTTACACACAGACTTAGAAATTTCTTATTTTTTGCCGATAAGGTGGAAATGAAAGACGAATACTAGTTTTGGGTGATCCTATGCGGCAGTACTTTAGCGATGAAGAATGGTCCACTCTGCTGAAGGCCCCGATGGATGCGGTGATGGCTATATGTCTGGCGGATAATGTGGATCCGATTTCCTTTTTGCAAGAGTTGAAGGCTGGGGTTACCATTGTTGGGGAAGAACTCAAGCGCCTAGATGTAGCAGGGGACCTGGCTCCGGCATTGATTGCCTCCTTGAGTGAAATTGACTCCCAGGAGCCCCTGTCTGGGGAGCAATTGATCCTGAAAAAGCAATTTGAAATGCTGGGGTTGATGCAAACCTTTAAAAAAGCTAAAGAGGCCCGGGACTACGCCGTTGGGAATTTTCAGAAGGTGGCCACTATCCTGGAAACTAAGGTGACTGGGGCTCAGGCCACGGACTTTAAAACCTGGCTGATGTCCATTGCCCAAAAGGTGGCAGAGGTGCAGCGGGAAGGCGGTGTGATGGGGATTGGTTCTAGCCGGATCAGCGAGCGGGAGCGGGATGTTTTAAATAAGCTAGCCGAGGCTCTGGGGTTGCCGGTTTAGGGGGCTGTTTAGGGATACCGACAAAAGGCATCCTTTTTCAGAGAGTTTTACGCCTAAAATTGAGTTTTCGCCTAGTATAGGCAGTGAAATCGAGGAGTCGAACCTAGTCCAAGGTATGAATTTCCAGTTCGGCTACTGAGCATTATTTTCAAGGGTGAGGTAAAAAATCCGATGGTTTACTTTCTGATTAGTGTTTTAGTGCTGGCCGTTAGTTTGCTGATCATTTCCAAGATTCCACCGGTTGGAGTAGAAATTGATAGCCCCATCAAGGCTTTGCTGGCCGGAGCGATTATTGGAGCCTTTAACGGGATTTGGGCCCTCTTTCCCCAGGCCTTTCGGACGATGACAGGAGTTTTGAGCTTGGGCTTAATTCCCCTCATCGGTTCCATTATTGTTTTTGGCCTGGCCGCCTGGTTAATTGAAGGGTTTCGCCTCCGCTGGGGCCTTTGGAGTGCGATTATGGGGGCGATCGCCCTGGCTATTGTTAGTTCTATCCTGAACTGGCTGCTGAGGAGTGTTGGCCTGTTGGTTTACTAGCCACCCTAGGCCAGCCGGTTCCTGGCTGGATAAGTTACCAGGTAGTCGAGTCAGCCGAAAGGCCGCCTCGATTTTTTTTGATTTCTGCCGGCAGCCCTCCACCTCGTTCGCTAACCACAGTTCCCCTCTCCCACCCCGGCGGTTGAGCTCAGGTCAAAGTCCACCCCCTCGCCCTCTGGAAGCGGGAGTCCATCCCCCCCTTCCAGTTCCCTCTCTTTTAGTCAGGGAGCTGAGCACAGCAGGAGCTTCCAAGTTTATTGACAGGGTTGGGTGGCCTAGCAGGGGGCGCCTCAAACAGCCTTAGGATCCTGCCCCGCTCTACTTCAGGGGCCACCAAGACACCTTATCGCGGGTAGCGCCGTAAACTTCCTTCAGGCCCTCGGGGTCCACTACAATGACTTGGTCATTGGCGGCCTCAAGGGTCTTGCTAGTTTGCATATAGCCGGCTTTCGATAGGCCCTTGAGCACCTGCTCAACGGTGCGGTGGTTCAGTTGGCAGGCCCGGGCAATCAGATCGATAGGTAAATCAAAGCAGTAACTGGCGGGGGAACCGGCAACCGGCTGCCTACCTAGGCTGCGCTCTTGAAAAATGAGGGCCCGCAGCAAGGAAGCTACCGCCTGGGGAGGATAGGTGCTGCAGTTCAACAGGTGATACTGAAACTTTTCCCGTAGCTCGAACAGCAGGTGATACCGCTGACGAAACAGCTCGTTTTGATCGTAAAGGGCTTGTACGGCGGCCACCGGCACCTTGATAACATCGGTGGTTTTGTAGGCTTCGACCAAACTGGGGAAGGCCCTGACCACTAGACCCGGCCCGACCGGCAAGCAACGCATACCAAAGCCGCCGCCAGGGTAGGTGATTGCAATCACCCGATCCAAGGGGGTACTCCGCATGATTACCGGACCACCATCAATCACCACGTATAGATAATCTAACCAGGCTTGCGGACGAAAGGCCGTGTAAATAGGCCGGTTGGAGTAGAGTTTTTCAGTTACCAGGGCATTGGGATCGAGATGCTTGCACAGGTCTTGGTCGCTTAGACCTTGGAATAAGAAACTGCTAGAGGTCAGAATCGCGATGGGTGCTGAGGATAAATGCTGGCTCTTGTGCTTGGCCATAGAATACGCAACCTTCTAACTTCGTGATTGTCCCCTAAACGCCCAGGCCGCCGCCGATCCCGATGAAGTAACCTGTAGCCCCAGGGCCAGCAAAAGTGAGTTGACTCTGCCGGGCTGAAGGCCATTCTCCCCCTGGCTGAGTGCTTGCCAAGGGCTGCCCACTCATCGTTATCATGATACAGTTCGCACCATGGCAGAAGTAGAAGTAGGAGTCAGGGCTTTGGAGTCCAAATACATCCCCGCTGAAATTGAGGCTAAGTGGCAGCAGGTTTGGGCTGAGCAGCGGCTAGATGAGGCGACGGAGGACGACGATCGCCCTAAGTTCTATGCCCTGTCGATGTTTCCCTACCCATCGGGGAATCTGCACATGGGCCATGTGCGAAACTACACGATTACCGACGTGGTGGCGCGGGTGCGGCGGATGCAGGGCTATCGGGTGCTGCACCCGATGGGTTGGGATGCCTTTGGCCTGCCGGCGGAAAATGCCGCCATTGATCGGGGCATTCACCCGGCCCAATGGACGTACCAAAATATTGCCCAGATGCGATCGCAGCTCAAGGAACTGGGCCTGTCCTACGACTGGGGGCGGGAGGTGGCCACCTGCTCCCCGGACTACTACCGCTGGACCCAGTGGATTTTTCTGCAAATGCTCCAGATGGGGCTGGCCTACCAGAAAGAGGCGGCGGTGAACTGGGACCCCGTCGATCAAACGGTGCTGGCCAACGAGCAGGTGGATAGTGAGGGGCGCTCCTGGCGATCGGGGGCGCTGGTGGAAAAGAAACTGCTGCGCCAGTGGTTTCTCAAAATTACCGACTACGCCGAGGAATTGCTGAACGACCTGGAGCAACTATCCGGTTGGCCCGAACGGGTGCGTACCATGCAGGCGAACTGGATTGGCAAGTCCACCGGGGCGCGGGTGGTGTTTAAAACGGAGCAGGGGGACAAATTACCGGTCTTTACTACCCGGCCCGATACCCTCTGGGGGGCCACCTTCATGGTGCTCTCCCCGGAACACCCCCTGGTGGAGAAGCTCACCGCCCCCGACCGAGTCGCCGCCGTGGACGACTACCGCAAGGAAGCCGCCGCCAAGAGTGAAATCGACCGCACCGCTGAAGACCGGGAGAAAACGGGGGTATGGACGGGCAGCTACGCGGTGAACCCGGTCAACGGCGAGAAAATCCCCATCTGGATTGCCGACTATGTGCTGATGGGCTACGGCACCGGTGCCATTATGGCCGTCCCCGCCCACGACCAGCGAGACTTTGAGTTTGCCCGCAAGTTTAACCTGCCGGTCAACGTGGTGGTACAGCCGGAGGGTGAGAGGCTGGATGGGGACACCCTGACCGCCGCTTGGCCCGGCGAGGGCGTTATGGTCAACTCCGGCCCGTTGAATGGCATCCCAGCCGGTAAGGGCGAGGGCCAGAGCGTTGCGGCGGCGATTCAATGGCTAGAAGCCCAGGGCCAGGGCCAGGGAGAAGCCAACTATCGCCTGCGCGACTGGCTGATATCCCGCCAACGGTACTGGGGCGTGCCGATTCCGGTGGTGCATTGCGGTGAATGCGGCCCAGTGCCCGTGCCCGATGATCAACTGCCCGTCACCCTACCGGAGGATGTGGAATTTTCGGGCCGGGGAGCTTCACCCCTGGCTCAACTGGACACCTGGGTGAATGTGCCCTGCCCCACCTGTGGTCGGCCCGCCCAACGGGAAACAGATACCATGGACACCTTTATTGACTCGTCCTGGTACTTTTTACGCTACACCGATGCCCAGAACGCCAAACAGGCCTTTGATCCCACCAAGGTCAACGACTGGATGCCGGTGGATCAGTACGTGGGGGGGATTGAACACGCGATTCTGCACCTGCTGTATTCTCGGTTTTTGACCAAGGTGTTGCGCGATCGGGGCCTGCTCAACTTCGATGAGCCCTTTCAGCGGCTGCTGACCCAGGGCATGGTGCAAAACCTCACCTACAAAAACCCCAAGACCGGCAAGTACGTGCCCCTCGCCCAAATTACCGATCCGGCAAACCCGGTCGATCCCGAAACGGGGGATCCCCTGGAGGTCTTCTACGAAAAAATGTCGAAGTCCAAGTACAACGGCGTCGATCCTCAGGCCGTCCTGGCCAAGTACGGGGCCGATACGGCTCGCATGTTCATTCTCTTCAAAGCTCCCCCAGAAAAAGACCTGGAGTGGGATGATGCCGATGTGGAAGGCCAATTCCGCTTCCTCAACCGAGTCTGGCGGCTGGTCACGGAATTCATCAGCCAAAATCCCACCCTCTCCCTTCCTCCCATAGGGGCGGCTGGCCAGGCGACTCTTTCCAAAGAGGAGAAAACCCTGCGTCGCGCGGTCCACGCCGCCATTCAGGCAATCACCGAAGACATCGATGGCGACTACCAGTTCAACACCGCCGTGTCGGAACTGATGAAGCTGAGCAACGCTCTCAGCGAGGCTGCCGGTAAAGACTCGCCGGTCTATGGAGAGGGCATTCGTGCCCTGGTGTTACTGCTGGCCCCCTTTGCCCCCCATATCGCCGACGAACTCTGGCATCAACTGGGCCAGGCCGGTTCCGTGCATCAGGCCCCCTGGCCAGCCTACGATCCCGCCGCTTTGGTGGCCGAGGAAATTACCCTGGTGATTCAAATCATGGGTAAAACCCGCGGCACCCTAGTCGTGCCCGCTGACTCCGACCAAGCCGCCCTGGAACAGTACGCCCGCGAATCTGAGGTGGCCCAGCGCTACCTGGAAGGGAAGGAAATTAAAAAGGTGATCGTGGTGCCGGGTAAGCTGGTGAACTTTGTGGTGGCCGGTTAGGCCGTCAGAGGGATGACTTGACCGCAGGCCATGGGGAAACGGCCTGCCAATTCTGAGCATCTGGCTCAAGCAGGCATGTTTTAGTCCTGTCTGAGATGGCCCCAGCCAGGCTGGGGAGGGCTGAAGCCAGGCTGGAATGTTTTGTCAAATAGGACATAGGGACCATGAGCACCCAAACCTGATGACCGGGCCAGCCTACCCTTGGCCTTGGGGGGTCAGGGATTGTAGGCCAACCTCCGCCCGTTGAACTAACCATCCAGAGGACTCCGCACCCCACGCCCGCCGCGATTCAACACATGGGTGTAGATCATCGTGGTTTTCACATCCTTATGGCCCAATAGCTCTTGAATCGTGCGGATGTCGTAACCGTCCTCAAGCAGATGGGTGGCAAAACTGTGGCGAAAGGTATGGCAACTACTATGTTTTGTAATCTTGGATTGCTGAATCGCCCGCTTGACAGCCCGCTGCAAGGAATCTTCTAACAGATGGTGGCGTCGAATTTCACCCGAACGAGGATCGCGAGATCGCCGCTCGGCCGGAAACACATACTGCCACTCCCACTGCCGATTGGCCTTGGGGTACTTGCGTTCCAGCGCATAGGGCAGATATACCGCCCCAAACCCTTCCGACAAATCCTGCTGATGCAACCACCTGGCGTGCTCTAGTTGCCGTTTCAGGGGGGCAATGAGCGATTCGGGCAGCATAGTCTGGCGATCTACCTCGCCTTTGCCATCACGCACCGTGATCTGGCGATACTCAAAATCCAGATCCTTTACCCTGAGCCGCAAGCACTCGCTCAGGCGAAGACCCGAGCCATACAACAGGCTGGCGAGCAGATGATGTACTCCCTGGAGGTGACTCAAAACCAAGTTGACCTCTGTGCGCGTAAAGACAACAGGGAGCCTGATTGGTTTTTGGGCTCGTTCGATATGGTCGATATAGGGTAGTTCGACTTTGAGTACCTTTTGATACAAAAACAGTAGAGCACTGAGGGCCACATTTTGAGTGGAGGCCGCTACCTGCTTCTCGACCGCTAGATGAGACAGATAGGCTCGAATTTCATCCACCCCCATGTCTTTGGGATGGCGCTTGTTGTGAAACAGAATGTATTGACGAATGTAATGGATATAGGCCTCTTCTGTCCTGAGGCTGTAGTGCTTGAGCCGTATCACCTGCTTGACCTGATCGAGCAAACGCGGTGGTTGAGGGCTAGACGATGTACTCATCCCGGCAATCCTAAGTAATAAATTATACTCAGTATTACCCATAAATCCAGGCAGAACAAGAGTACTGCCGTAAAACCATCCAGCCTCAGCGGTCTAATCTCCCGACTGAGGAATTAGACCACAACCAGCGGCAAAAACCCTGGATTTGGGGGGTTAGACCGCGACCAGCGGGTGAAACTTTTATGAAGGATATTAGACCGCAACTAGCGGTCCAATATACTCTAGAGGTGTATTAGATCGCTCGTTGCGGTTGAATACATAGTTATGCGTCAAAAACAAATGGAGCACCTGATGA
>DVEE01000328.1 GCA_015295885.1 Leptolyngbyaceae cyanobacterium M65_K2018_010 | reverse complement strand
CGCCGCCCCCCCCTCAACAAGCTCGATTGCTCCGGCTGACCAACCCGTTTATGTCGGGTGCAGATGTGCTGGCCCTGCAACAGGCGCTGGCCCGGGCCGGCATTGCCCTGGCGGCCGATGGAGTGTTTGGCCCCGGTACTGAGCGGGCGGTGAGACTGTTCCAATCCCGTCGGGGGCTCGTGGCCGATGGCATCGTCGGTCCCCAAACCTGGGCAATGCTCAAAAACCAGCCGGCTCCCGGCCCCTCCGATCCAGTTTCCCCGGCCTCGGCCCGCACCCTGCGGTTAACTACCCCCTTTACCACCGGGGAAGATGTGCGGGCGGTTCAGCAGGCTCTGGCCCGAGCGGGTATTGCCCTCGCCGCCGATGGCATTTTTGGCCCCGGTACCGAGCGAGCGGTGCGACTGTTTCAATCGAGCCGGGGCTTGGTGGCCGATGGTATAGTTGGGGCCCAAACCCGTGCCCGCTTGGGCGTTTAACCCCCAGCCCGAAGCTAGGGCGATGGTGGCCTGGCTACCCCAACCGGCACCCGGATTTTAGGTTCTGGGGCTATTTCCGGTAAAGGCGATGGCGATCGCCGAAACCACCGGCGGTAAATCCGTTCGTAGGTGCCATCGGCGATCATGGCCTCTAAGGCGGCATTAATCAAAGGCCGATTCGGCGATCCGGGCGGCAGCCCAATGCCGTAGTACTCTTCGGTGAGTAGCTCAGGGATCAGGCGAATGTTCTGCAGGCCTACCCGGTCGATCATGCCCAGGGTGGTCGGCTCATCCTTAATCACCGCATCCACGTTACCCTTATCCAAATCAATCAGGGCTTTTTCCGCCGAGTCAAAGGTCACCAGGCGGGTATTGGGCACCTGGGCCGCCAGTTCGGCCCCGGTCGTGCCCAACTTAACGGCAATTTTCTTGCCGGCTAAATCCTGCAGGGAGTTAATCTCGGTTTCGTCGGCCCGGACCGCAATGGCAAGGCCAGACTTAAAGTAGGGCCGTGAAAAATCAATCGATTCATCCCGCTTGGCATTAATGGTAATGGCATCTACGGCCGCATCGGCGGTTTCCGCTTCTAGGGTGGCAAACAACCCATCAAAGGGAATATGGGCAAAGTAAACCTTGAGCCCCAAGCGCCGGGCGATTTCATGGATCAAGTCCACATCAAAGCCGGCTAGTTGGTCATCACTGGTGAGGTACACAAACGGTGGAAAGCTAGGCTCGGTGGCGACCACTAAGGTTTTGGGATCGCCCACATAGCTTTTAGCGGTTGGGGTTGACCTCACCTCTGGAGGCAAGCTACACCCTATCGTGAGGCTCACCAGGGCCGCTAAGGGCCCCAGGCGGCGTTGGAGCGATCGCGGTGACCCAGGCTCCTTTGGCTGAGTCTCTTGGATAAAGGCCATGCCTCAGGCTCCTTCTAGCAGGCTTAAAATCCCTAAAACAGGGGAGCCGTCGCCTCTATGGTAAACCCCAAAAGGGTGTCGTTGACATTAACCCGGGGGTCCGAGGAACTGCCAAAGCTCCAACCGCCATAGAGGCTAAAGCGCACATTGGGGGTGAAACTGTAAGATACGATGCCCAGCAATTGTTGAATGGTGTCATAGCGATCTAAGACGGTGTAGTCCAGAAAGTTAACTTGGTAGGTCAAACCTGTTTGCCACTGAGGGGAGAGGGTATAGCCCAGGTAAGCTCCCAGTTGCTGGAGTACCCGATTGAAGTTGGTCACCACGGTGCCGGTATCGGTTAAGGAAAAGGAATCGGCGCTGTTATATTGAAATTGATAAAACGTATCCAGCACTAAGCCTGAAACGATGGGATCCCGTCGTCCGAGGGTGAGGCTAAAGGCAGAGTTTTCAAAGAACTTAGAGGGAGATTCTCCGGGCCGGGTCAGCTCCTGATAGGTATAGGTAAACTGCCCATAGGAACGGGGAGACAACCCCTGCCGCACCCCCACTCTGACCCGCAAATCGTCATAGTCAAAGGCGGGTTGGTTAATGTATCGCTGCAAGCCAAAGTCAACCACGCCAATCAAAACCGTTGATGGCCCCAAGGGTGGATAAAACTCCAGGGAAGCCGCCGGGCGAATAAATTCCCCGCCGGTTAGGGCGCCTACATCATTGACGAAAAGCAGAATGTTGTCACTGCTGACCCCCGATAGGCGGGCGGTTAAAAAGGCCACGGGCGGGGTTTCCTGATCGGGCAGGGCAGGGAGGTCGGGCTGCTGGCGGATACGCAAAATACCAAGCTCCGGATCCTCAAGCGGGTTACGTACCCGAATCACCCCCAGTTCGGGATCACTGGGCAATTGCTCCAGATCCTGGGGAAGCCCCGGGGGAGGAGGATCCGTCCCTTGGGCCAGGGAAGAAGTGGGCTGGCCTGACTCAGAATCATTGACCAACCGGCCAGAGATGAGGGGCGAGCTGGGTGGGGCTTCAGGGGCGGCCAGGGGACTGAACGGGGGCGGAGATCGCAGGGCGGCAGCGGTCGTTAGAACCGTAGTGTCAATGGCCTTTAGATCAACCACTGGGGGATTCAGGACCTGGCCAGGATCCCCCAGCCCAGGTTCAGGCCTGGCGGTCAGGCCCCCATCGCTAGAGGGCGACGGTAAGGCGCTAACCCCACAGGTGATTTCCAGGGCAATCACAGCAGGACAACCTGACCTCAAAGCATCCTGGGGCCAAGCGGTTACCTCGCTGGCGGTCCCCGGCCTGGTGATGGCTCCCATCAGACCCAGGCCCAGAAGACTGACATTGAACCAATAAAACTTTAGCTTCAAGGGTAGTTTCTTCCCGACCTGCCGTTCGCCATCCAGGCCAACACCTGTAAAATCACTGACTTTTCTCTGGATTCCTGAAAATAAGTCTAACTTTCATCAAATTTTTATGAACCTGGTGCTTCATTTTACGAGTTCAACTTCTTCTCCATGACAGGGGTAATACCATTGAGGTAGGCCTAGATTCAGCCCTCCTTGGCAAACCTCAGCCCAGCCAAGGAGGACAAATCCTCTCTGCCGACCTAGGTTAACGGGTTGCTTCTACCCCTTGGTCTTGCCCACGGTGTTGAGTTCTCAGAATCATTGACTTTAGCTATTATGATGTGCCGCCTCAGGGTTTTGGCTAGTGCCATCGCGCTATCCCTAGCAAACGGTTGGTCGGCGGTGGCCCCGGCGCTCGCTGAAGTTCCCTTTAGCTGGGCTGAAATAGGGGCAGCGGCCAACCAGGTTGAGTTGATCTCGGCCACCGGCCACCGGCAATCGGCTAGCCCGCTGGATTGTCTTTGCCCAGGCCATACCCTTAGCACCCAGGGTCTCTCCCAAGCAGAATTACGGTTTAACGATGGCTCCCTGGCCCGGGTCGGGGAGCGGGCCCAATTGCAGTTTTTACCAGCCACGCGGAGGATCCGTCTAAACCAGGGTACGGCCCTGTTCTTTGTGCCGCCTGAGCAAGGGCGCACCTTGATTGAAACCCCTAATGCGATCGCAGGCCTGCAAAATACCGGTGTGGTGGTTCGCTACGTACCCGACCGGAATCTCACCCTGGTTATGGCCCTCAGTAACCCCGCCACGGGACCGGTGGCGGTCACCACTAATCCCCTGGGCCAAGAAGGACTCATCTATGCTGGACAGATGGCCCTAGTCAGTGATGCTGGTTTGCAGATTGTAGAGTTTGATCTGCTTGAGTTTTATCGCACCAGTCGCTTAGTGCAGGGGCTCGATATTCCCGGTTCTCCCCATTTAGAACGCCCTGGCGATCCCATTGCACAGCTACGACCTAACCTGGTGAGTGCGATCGCTGAGCAGCAACCCTTTTCTGGTCCCTCCGCCATTCTTGACCCAGGGCTGATTAACCCAGCCAGAGCCAACCCGACCCTATCCGGACCGAATCCAGGTTTACCTTCCCCTGCTAATCCGGTCCAACCCGGCGAAGATCTTCAAAATCCTAGTAAACTGCCCCCCGGAGTGGTGATGCCTCCCTCGGCGATGCCTCCTACCCCAGAGACTCCCTCAGATCCGCTCCTCAATGCTCCTACATCCCCTGGCAATCCGGTCACCCCAGCCGTACCGGTTGCCCCAGAGCCGGGCCCGCCCTAGCCAGGGCAGCCGGGCCGCCACCCAGGGGGGATATGAAGTAGTATGTATTTTGGGTGCATTCAACCGCTTTTGTACGGAAACCTTCGAGATCAGTCTGAATAGTCTAGTGCAGTACATAGTCTAGAGCAGTACTTAGAGACCTGAGGGTTACCTGAGAGACCTTGCGATTGTTTGCCCCCATTAAGGTTATTCCTATGCCTAAAAGTAGCCAAGCCTCCCACCGGGTTGTGAGATTGATGGCATTAGGCCTGTCAGGGTTAGCCTCCTGTTTGACTCTTTTCGTCAGTACTGGCCCAGCCCGAGCTGATGTGCCCCTGACTCGGGCTGATATCGAAGCTATTTTGAACCGCGTTGAGCTGATTACGCGCGGCCGCGCGGCCCGCCCCGCTCGGTTAAGAGACTTTATGGGTGTGGGCGACACCCTCAGAACTGCCGCTCAATCCAGGGCAGAATTGCGATTCAATGATGGATCCCTGGCCCGGGTAGGAGAGCGAGCCACCTTTCGGTTTGTGCCTAATACTCGCAATTTTCGGCTATCCAACGGCACCATGTTGCTGCTGGTTCCCCCAGGACGAGGGCGTACCACCATTCAGACCCCCAGTGCTATTACGGGTATTCAAGGTTCCGGCGTGGTGGTGCGGCATATTGAAGATCGCGACCTTACCGTGGTCATGGCCCTGACCAACAATCCGGCTGGTCCAATGACGGTTACCTCCTCGGGCTGTGGCAGCTCCGAGACCTTGGCGGCCAGGGCCAGCGAAACCCCATCGTCTTCAACTAAAAACAACAAGGATCAAGGGGAGAAAACAGCCGCTGGTTCCGAAAACTCCGACGAAGCCGATTGCACCACCGAATACCCCCTTTATGCTGGGCAAATGGCCCTAGTGCAAGGACGTCAGGTACAAATTTTAGATTTTGACCTGCCCACCTTCTACCAGACCAGCCCACTTATCGACGGGCTTAATCTAGATAACGACGACCCAGACATCTCTTTGGGGCCAGCCCTGGATCAGGTAAGGGCCGAAACCCTAGAAGCCCTACAGCAAGAGTCATTTTTCTCTGATACTACGGTGCTGAACCCTGAGATTATCGGGGTAGGCACGCCCGGGCAGGCGGTGGCTGATGCCCCCCTATTGCTTTCCCCCATGGCTGGTGAGGTTAGTCCGCTCAGGAGAACTGGTGTTTTGGCACCGCCCCCGGGGGTTTTGGCTGAGGTAACTAACCAGCCTGAGCTTGAGACAGCCATTAATAATTCCTCTGTTACAACTGATTCTACGATTACCCCTCCAACTACTGCAGACGTTGCTCCTAATGTTCCAGCCTCTCCGCCAGAACCAGCTGCTACGCCCGTAGCAGCCCCAACCCCGACTGTGACTACCCCAACGGTGATAGCTCCGACTCCAGCCCCCACTCCCCCGGTGGTCATCACTCCAGTTCCTACTCCGGTGGCCCCGACTACCCCGATAGTCACCGCTCCAACCCCGACTCCGGTAGCTCCCACTCCGGTGACTCCGACTCCAGCCCCGAC
>DVEE01000178.1 GCA_015295885.1 Leptolyngbyaceae cyanobacterium M65_K2018_010 | reverse complement strand
AATAAAATTATTCAATTTTTTCTGTTTATTATATTCTTTTAATATAATCGATGCTTCAGAAAATTTATTCCAGTCAATCAGCTGCAGAATCCTTAAATCTTTGCCCAGGAGATCCACCCGCCAACTTTCCAGGGCTGTCGGGGTTCTGTGAGGCTCTCTGTCAACGTCCTTTCGCCTGAGGGTGGCCCGTCCATGACACCAATTTTGGCTCAAACCAGCTGGTTTATCCCGCTTTACCCGCTCTTGGGGGCACTGTTGACGATCCCTTGGTCGCCGGCCATGATTCGTCGCACTGGCCCCCGTCCAGCCGGGTACATCAATATCATGACTACCTGCCTGGCTTTCACCCACAGCCTGCTGGCCTTCCTGGCCTTTTGGGGCAAGTCTTCTCCCCAGTTTTTCTTTGCCCCCTGGCTCCAGGTGGCGGATTTGAACCTCACCATTCCCATTGAGGCCTCGGCCATTACCCTGGGAGCCTGTGTCTTGATTACGGGGCTGAACCTACTGGCTCAGGTGTACGCCGTCGGCTACCTAGAAATGGACTGGGGTTGGAGCCGATTTTTTGCCATGATGGCCTTCTTCGAGGCGGGGATGTGCGCTCTGGTCCTGTGCAACTCCCTCTTTTTCTCCTATATGCTGCTGGAGATTTTGACCCTGGGCACCTACCTGCTGGTGGGCCTTTGGTATAACCAGTCCCTGGTGGTGACCGGAGCCCGGGATGCTTTTTTGACCAAGCGGGTGGGTGACTTGGTGCTGCTGATGGGAGTGCTGGCCATCTACCCCCTGGCCCATACCTGGGATTTTCGGGAGCTAGCCGCCTGGGCCCAAACCGCTCAGGTTGATCCTGGTTTAATCACGCTGATTGGCATTGGTCTAATTGCTGGGCCAATGAGCAAGTGCGCTCAGTTTCCCCTGCACCTCTGGCTGGATGAGGCGATGGAAGGCCCCCTGCCCAGTACAATTTTGCGGAATGCAGTGGTGGTAGCTACGGGGGTCTGGGTGCTCGTCAAGGTGGAACCGGTGATTGCCCTCTCCTCCACGGCCTCAGCTTTTGCCATTGCGGTGGGCGCCGTGACGGCGATCGGGGCCACTCTGATTTCCGTAGCTCAAATTGATATCAAGCGCATTCTGTCTTACCTGACGAGCGCCTACATGGGTCTGATGTTTATGGCCATTGGTGCCCATCAACCCCAAGCGGCTCTACTCCTAGCTCTCACCTATGCGATCGCCATGGCCACCCTAGTTATGGCCGCCGGTTCCATTGTGTCCAATGTAATCACCCAGGATGTGACCCAGATGGGCGGGCTTTGGAGCCGTCGGCCAATCACCGCTCTGGCCATGATCATCGGCGCGGCTGGGTTGGTCGGCTTACCTCCCCTGGGGGGATTCTGGGGGGCCTTGTCCCTCCTGTCTGGACTCTGGGACAGCCATCGCGGTGGGTTGGTAGCCATCGTGCTGATCGTCAACTGGCTGGCGGCCTTTAGCCTGGCGCGCATGATTGGCTTGATCTTTGCTGGCCCCACCCAACAGATGACCATCAGGGCCCCAGAACCGCTCTGGCTGTTGGTCATGCCCATGACCCTGGGGGCGGGCTTTGCCCTGCATCTGCCGCTGATTTTGGCGGGGTTGGGCCTGCTACCTACCTGGGTTAACCTCAGCAAAGACATGGCCTTGCTCCTAACCTGGTCAAGTATTCTAGGGGCGGCCCTGGGCACCCTGCTCTACGTCAACCGGGTGGTGGAGAACCCCGCTAGGTTGATTCAAAAGCCAGTACAGAATCTGTTGGCCTACGACTTCTATACGCCCAAGCTCTACCGCAATACCTTTGTCCTGGGGGTCGACCTCCTATCAAAAGCCACGGACTGGCTGGATCGCTACGTGGTGGATGGTTTAGTGAATGCCGTCGGGTTAGCCTCCCTCTTTGGCGGCGAAACCCTTAAGTACGGCAATACGGGCCGTCTTCAGTTCTATGTGCTGACCATCGCCTTTGGCGTGGCGGTACTAGCCATCCTGGTGAGCTGGCGGTCCCTGGCTGCCCTGCTTTAGATCTTCCCTGCTGCCAACCTTCTCACCATCCTGGATTCCCATGCTTTCTACCCTCTTCTGGCTTCCCATTCTCGGTGCCCTGGCGATCAGTTTTTGGCCGGGGCAAGTGTCTGGCCAACGGGCTCGCTATGGGGCTCTGGCCGTATCGGGTGCGGCCCTATTGTGGACCATTTGGCTGTTTACTCAGTTTGACCTGTCCTTTGGTGGCTTTCAGTTCCATGAGTTCTTACCCTGGCTACCGGCCTTGGGGCTCAACTACGAACTGAGCCTAGATGGTCTGTCCCTGCTAATGGTGGCCCTCAACAGCTTGATCACCTGGATTGCAATTTGGAGCAGTCGGCCTGAACTGGAGCGACCCCGCTTGTTTTACAGCCTGGTGCTGCTGGTCAGTGGTGGGGTAGCCGGAGCCTTTCTGGCCCAAAACCTACTGCTCTTCTTCTTGCTCTACGAAGTGGAATTAGTGCCGCTTTATCTGCTGATTGCCATTTGGGGCGGGGAGAAGAAGGTTTACTCGGCCACCAAGTTCTTGTTGTATACCGCCCTGTCCGGTGCCCTAATGCTGGCCGGCTTCCTGGGAACGGTGTGGCTTAGCGGTGCCCCTGACTTTACCTACCACAGCATCATGGGCCACGACTTACCCCCTCAAGTGCAGGTGATCCTGCTGGGCCTCCTGCTGGTGGCTTTTGGCATCAAAATTCCCCTCGTGCCCTTTCACACCTGGCTCCCCGACACCTACGTGGCGGCCTCTACCCCCGTGGCCATGCTGCTGGGCGGGGTGCTGGCCAAATTGGGCACCTACGGTTTGTTTCGCTTTGGTCTGGGTATTTTTCCTGATGCCTGGGCTCAACTGTCCCCCTATTTAGCTGTGTGGGCCGCGGTGAGTGTGCTCTACGGGGCTATTACGGCGATCGCCCAGAAAGACATCAAGCGCATGGTGGCTTACAGTTCCATCGGTCACATGGGCTATGTGCTCCTGGGTGGGGCGGCGATGACCGACCTAGCCCTGACCGGAGCCGTCAGCCAGATGGTGTCCCACGGGGTTATTCTGGCCATTCTCTTCCTACTAGTCGGGATTGTGGAAGCCAAGGTGGGAACTCGCGAACTGGATGTGTTGAATGGGTTGATGAACCCCATTCGCGGCTTACCTTTGACCAGCGCCCTGCTCGTGCTGGGGGGCATGGCCAGTGCCGGTATTCCGGGTTTGATGGGGTTTGTGACGGAATTTCTGGTGTTCCAGGGTAGCTACGCCCTTTACCCCCTTCAGACCCTCCTCTGTGTTGTCGGGACGGGTTTAACGGCGGTGTACTTTGTGATTTTGCTCAACCGCACCTGCTTCGGCAAGCTGGATAATGCGATCGCCTACTTTCCTAAAGTCACCCTGGAAGAGAAAATCCCCGCTTTCGTGCTGGCCGGGTTGATTCTGTTCCTGGGGATACAGCCCAATTGGCTGGTGAAGTGGGGCGAACCCACCGCCACGGCCATGGTCGCCGCCCTGCCGGCGGGGCCTACTCAGGTGGTGGCCGATCAAGGGCTTCAAGCGGAGTCCCTAGATTCCGCCAACCCAGTGGAAGCTACCCCTCCCGCTGAGCCATTGCTTTATCCGGTGGCTACCCTCCCCGTTCTTCCCTGAGGGCCGGGGTCGGATCCGTAGGGCGCGTGGCGGCGGGGATGCACCCCCACATCAACCTAACCCGCAGCGGTTAGAGCAAATCCCAGATTTGTTCAGGCACCAGAGGGTAGGGACCTGCTCGGAGGTCCTGCCGCGATCGCCAAACCGCCGTAAACTGTCGCTTCCCCTCCACCACCGCCAACTCCTCTTGCCCATAGAGGGATTCATCCACAAACCGCCCATCGTAGACAAACACAATCTCGTGACCCGGCTTGCCCTCATAGTCAAAGATGGACTCCACAATGCCCAGCAATCTGACCGCAGTGATAGCTGCCCCCAACTCCTCCCGAATTTCGCGCACCACCGCCGCGGCGCTGGTTTCGCCAAAATCAATGCCACCCCCGAGGGGTCGGGCAAATCCCACCTGTTTCACCGAGTCGTAACCCTCATGGACAAGTAAGCGGCCCTCCCACTGCAAAAGGCAGAGCGCAATTGGCCGAATTCGCTGTTTCTTCCCCAAACTGTTCTCCTCCCCTAACCCTTCACCCTTTACCTACCATCCTCCCATGACCACCACCCTCACCCCTCCCCAACCCAGCCTGATTCCCCCGTCTACCCACCCCCATGCCGATGTGATTCATCGGTTGGAGGCGGGTGGTTCGATGCTGCCCGACACGCCCGAGAACCTGATGCAGATTATCGGCATTTACAAGGCCTATGCGGTGCCGATGGACTTCTACTGGCGGGATCTGCTCTACATTGCTGAGCGGGTGTTCCTGAATCCCCTGCCCTTCTTCAAGTATTTCCTGCCCCAGGAGTACCTGGATCTGCCCAACCACTACGCGGGCGACACCGCGGATCTGCGGATCTGGCGGGGTGAGGCCACCGCCCATCCCGAACTGTTGGAGTTTATGGAGAAAGGCGAAGTCAAAAGCAAGTGGCCCAAGCTGTTCCATCATCTCTGGCACGATCGGGTCAATATGGAATTCGCTGAAGCCTGTATGGTGGCCATGCTCTGGCACCAGGATATGGGGGGTCGCTACAACGATTTTCTCTACACCGACGAATACAAGGCCAACTGCGATCGCGCCATCAAAGCCTACTTTAAGAACAACCCTCTGATGCTGGGGCTGCACAGGCTGTTTCCAGAGATGTTCTACGAAAAATGCCGAGAGCTCTCCTACTACTCCAACCTGGGCTTGTTCTGGGAAGTGATGGCCCCGGTGTTCTTTGAGATGTCAGATATCTACGATGAAGGCGGATTCAAGGGCGTACCCGACGCCATGAACTTTTTGGTCAACGGCATTTTTGCTGTGGCCGGACGACCCATCTACCACCATGTCTACATCGGTGATGAGTGTTTTGAGCTGATTCCCAAATCCAAAGGGTTCACCTGGCTCTACGAAGCCGCCCTACCCTACGTCGAGGCCGTGTTCTACCGTACCGCCCCCTTCCGCGGCACCAAGTCCTACAACGCCCAGGCCGGCCAAGTACCCGCCGACCAGAACGACTTCCACTACGGCATTCTCTACGCCGACGTATTTCCCGTCGGGAGCGCTGGTATTCCCCCCACCCTGCTCATGCAGGATATGCTCCACTTCCTCCCCCCCTACCTGGTGGAGTACTACCAGCAGCACTGCCGGGGTGAAGATGACATGCTGATTCAGTTGGGGATTACCTTCCAGCGATCGATGTATAACGTTACCTCAGCGGTGATTCAGGCCCTGCGGACGGCCCTCCTCTATCCTCTGGATGACCCCAACCCCCGCCACCGCATGGCCAATCGCAAATTCTTCGAGGCCCAGATGGATCGCTTCCTTCGCCCCGAAGCCCGCCTGCGCGATATTCAGCGCCAAGAGTATCGTTAGATGCTCGAATACTGTGTTGGCCTTAGGGCGTCAAGGGGCAGGGACCGACGATTGAGGTGGCAGTAGCTTTTCTGGGTCGTACTGTTAGCCAGAGGCTAAAA